>NZ_JBHSRF010000015.1:0-143630 GCF_042658925.1 Sphaerisporangium aureirubrum | reverse complement strand
CCCCAGCCGCCCCAACCACCCAGCCGCCCCAACCACCCGGCCACCCAGCCGCCCCAACCACCCGGCCACCCAACCACCCGGCCACCCGGCCACCCGGCCACCCGGCCACCCGGCCACCCGGCCACCCGGCCACCCGGTCGACCCAACCACCCCTCGCACGCCTTCACCGCACCCAATCGGCGCCGCGACGGCGGGGACCACGTACGGCGAAGCCGGCGCCGTATACGGCGGCAAGCCGGCAACACCAACCACACACCTTCGCCGCAACCCCCCTATCGGCGCCGCGACGGGGAACCACGTACGGCGAAGCCGGCGCCGTATACGGCGGCAAGCCGACAACACCCACCTCGTACCTTCGCCGCAACCCACTATCGGCGCCGCGACGGCGGGAACCATGTACGGCGAAGCCGGCGCCGTTTGCGGCGGCAAACCAGCACCCACCCCCACCGGCCCCACCCGAAAGACGGACGTCCAGCCGACCGCGACCCGGTCGTAGCTAAAACCCCACACCCGGGGAAGTACCACCTACCACGCTCCGAAAGGGCGCACCAAATGGCGATCAGCGTCTTCGATCTCTTCAAGATCGGCATCGGCCCCTCAAGCTCACACACCGGCGGCCCGATGGCAGCAGCGCACAAATTCGCCCGTGGCCTGCACCAGGACGGCCTCCTGGAAAAGACCACAAGGGTCCAAGTGATCCTCTACGGCTCCCTGGGCCTCACCGGCAAGGGACACGGCAGCGACAAAGCAGTCCTACTAGGCCTCTCCGGCGAAAAACCGGAACTGGTCGACGTAGACACAGTGGACGGCAAGCTCGCGACCATGCGCGACTCCGGCAAGATCACCATCTACGGCACCCAGGAAATCCCCTTCGCAGTAGGCGAAGACCTCATCTTCGAACGCAAGATCTCCCTCCCCCACCACCCCAACGGCATGCGCTTCACCGCCCACTCAGCGGAAGGCGACCAAATAAGGGAAAAGATCTACTACTCGGTAGGCGGCGGCTTCGTGGTAGACGAAGAAGCCACCGGCACCGACCGCATCAAACCAGACGACACCGAGCTCCCCCACCCCTTCACCACCGCCAAAGAACTCCTGGAACGCTGCGCGGAAACCGGCCTCTCCATCTCCGGCCTGATGCTGGAGAACGAAAAAGCCTTCGGCCGCACCGAAAAAGAAATCAAAGAGGGCCTCCTCCACCTCTGGCACGTAATGGCCGAGTCGGTGAAACGAGGCTGCGCCAAGGAAGGCGTCCTCCCAGGCGGCCTGAAGGTAAAACGCCGAGCCCACAGACTCCACCGCAAACTCCACAGCGAAACCTCAGAAAAAGACCCCCTCCACGCCATGGACTGGGTAACCCTGTACGCCCTGGCAGTGAACGAGGAGAACGCCGCAGGCGGCAGAATAGTAACCGCCCCCACCAACGGCGCCGCAGGCATCATCCCCGCCGTCCTCTCCTACTACCACCGCTTCGTCCCCAGCGCTGACGACGACAACACCGTCCGCTTCCTCCTCACCGCCGGCGCCATAGGCGTCCTCTTCAAGGAAAACGCCTCGATCTCCGGCGCCGAGGTCGGCTGCCAAGGCGAGGTAGGCTCCGCCTGCTCAATGGCCGCCGCCGCCCTGACCGAAGTCCTAGGCGGCACCCCCGAACAGGTAGAAAACGCCGCCGAAATCGGCATAGAACACAACCTAGGCCTAACCTGCGACCCCATCGGCGGCCTAGTACAAATCCCCTGCATAGAACGCAACGCCGTAGCCTCGGTAAAAGCCATAACCGCCTCCCGCATAGCCCTACACGGCGACGGCCACCACTACGTAGCCCTCGACAAGGCCATCAAAACCATGCGAGACACCGGCCGCGACATGCTCGACAAGTACAAAGAAACCAGCCGCGGCGGCCTCGCGGTCAACGTCATTGAATGCTGATCGTCACCGTGCAGTCATGGCAACAAAGTAAAAGCAGCTACATGCACTGGAGTTACGACGCGAAAGTCGGTGGCATCCAGGGTGGCGACTTCAGTGATATGCAACCGCTCCGCAATCGCCACAACTGACGCGTCTGCGACTGACAGCCCTCTTCCACCATGAAGTTTGGCATACCGGCGCAGAAGTTCGCAGACTCGAAGAAGATCATGCTCCTCGATCTGAAACCTGGCGAAAATCACCCGAGAGGACCGCGTCGATGACGTTAGCCTCCGCCTCGGCTCCGATCCGGGACGCGGCCATATAACAGACTTCGCCGATGACATAGGGCGTTGTGACGATGCTTCCCGCCCGCTCCTCGAGAAGCTTCCGGCAACGCTCATGGTCAGGATCACGCCGGTTGATGGCCGCAACGAGCGGACCGGTGTCGAGCATGATCACCAGGAGCCGGCCTCACGGTGAATGATCTCTTCGGACTGGGCGCCCAGACTCTCAGCGGGACCATCGAAGACACGAAGCACACGCAGACCGGACCTCGGAGGCTCGACCAGGCGCAAAACGTGTGCCCGGACCTCTTCGGCCTGCTCGGGCCGTAGACGCTCGATCAGCCCATGGAGCTCCGGATAGTGCTCGTAGGCAACGCTCATGATACGAGGATACCCACGGACCCTGGACTGAGGGCTGCTACCTGTAACTAACGCGGAGGTGATCAGGCATGCAGCTCAGACCAAGAGGGTTCGTTCGGCGATGGTTATCAGGTGGGTCGCGATGTCGCAGGGGGAAGGCCGCGGGCGGTGTACAGGAGGTCGAAGGATTCGAAGCTGGTGAGGATGTAGAGGGTGTTGACGGCTTCGGAGGGGGTTATGGAGGGGTGGAGGTGGTTTTGGGTGGTTAGGCGGGAGACGAGGTTTTGCATGCCTTGGGCTCGGGATTGCTCGTCTCGGTGGATGGTGGCGGCGACTATGCGGTCGAAGCCGGCTCGGTGGAGGACGTCGTGGAAGACGGCGTCGAAGAGGGCGCCCCTTGAGGTGAAGATCGTGTAGATGGTGGAGCGGGCGACCCTCGCGCGGCGGGCCACCTCCTCCAGGGTTATGGGGGTGGCGGGGGACGTCGCGGTGACGGTCGACGCCGCGCGGTACTCGCGGCGGGAGCTGCGGGCCGAGATCGAGCGGATCACACGGCAGCCGTGGGCGAGCCTCGCCACGCCGCAGGCCGAGGTGGTCGGGGTGGCGCCGCGGGCGGACGGCGGCGGGCTGCGGGTGACGGTGGCCGGATCGACCGCCGCGGCCGGGGACTTATCCGCGATCCGCACGTCCGGCATGCCGCTCACCTTCGAGGAGAGCGCGACGGCGAACGTGGCCGACCTGTCGTTCAGCCGGGTCGACGACATGCCCGCCTACTACGCGGGTGGCCGGGCGTCGCAATGGGCGGGGTCGGCGTGTTCCACCGGCTTCGCGTTCACCGCGGGGCACAACACGTTCCTGCTCGGTGCCGCGCACTGCTCGCCCAACGCGTACGACATGTACGACGGCGGCGGTCAGCAGATCGGCGAGGTCTACGACACACCCAACCGTGACCTGGACGTCCTGCGCATCGAGGCCCGCGCCGACTCGCGTACGTTCGTCGGCAACTGGGCCTCCTCCGCCACCGCCCCCGTCTACGGCTGGTCCGGCAACCTGCGCGGCAACTACATCTGCTCCGGCGGCTCCTGGAGCGGCACCGTCTGCACGAACGTGGTGGACGAGGTCGGCGTGGCGCACAAGGTCACCGACGGCGTGCACGTCCTCGCCCGCGGCGTCCTGTCCTCGACCCTGCGCGACCACACGATCCCCTGCCAGGGCATCCCCGCCGCACCCCCGGCCCGCGTCTGCGGCTCCCGGTTCTGGTACATCGACATCAAGGAGGCGCTGAACCTCTACGGCGGCACGCTGCTCACCGATTGACCGCGGCACCCGATGCCCTTCCCGGAGAGAGTGGATCCGGGGAGGGCTTCGGCCGGTCAGGCGGTGGCGCCCCCGTAGGCGGCGAGGACGATGCCGAGGGCGCGGTCGTCGCTCATTGTGCTGCTGAGCATGCGGTTCATCACGTAGGCGACCGTCATACGGGCGTCGAGGTCGTTCCAGACGAGGGAGCCGCCCCAGCCGCCCCAGAAGCAGACGCGCTGCCCGCCCTGCAGGCCGTAGCCCATGCCGTAACGCATGCGGATGCCGAGGTAGCGGTCCACGCCGTGGAACTGCTCCTCCAGGGCGCGTTCGCAGCCGGCCGCGGACAGCAGGCGTACGCCGCGGGCGGTGCCGCCGCCGGACAGGACGGACTGGACGGCGGCCACGGAGCGGGCGTTGCCGTGGCCGTTGCCGGCGGGGATCTCGGCGCGGCGCCAGGCCACGGTGTTGGCCTCGCCGGCGCCGACGACGGGGGTGAAGGGGACTTCTGAGCGGGGGACCTTCACCGGCGGGGGGATGACGGGGGCGACGCGGTGGTCGTGCTCGGCGGGTAGGCCGATGTGGAAGTCGGCGCCGAGCGGGGTGGCCACCTCATCGGCGAAGAAGGTGCCGAGCGAGCGGCCGGTGATCCGGCGGACGACCTCGCCGACCAGGTATCCCTGGGTGATGGCGTGGTACCCGGCCTCGGTGCCCGGTTCCCAGCGAGGGGTCTGCGCGGCCAGCCGCGAGGTGGCCTTCTCCCAGTCGTAGAGGTCCTCCACCGCCATCGGCTCGTCGAAAGTGGGCAGCCCCACGGTGTGCGACAGCAGGTGCCGCACCTCCACCCGCTCCTTGCCCGCCGCGGCGAACTCGGGCCAGTACCGCGCGACCGGCGCGGACAGGTCCAGCTCACCCCGATCGGCGAGCATCAGCGCGCACAGCGCCGTCATGGGTTTGGTGGTCGACCAGACGTTGGTGATGGTGTCCCGTTCCCACGGAACGGTGCGCGCCGCGTCGACGTACCCACCCCAAAGGTCGACGACCGGCTCGCCGTCCACGTACACGGCGACCGACGCCCCCGCGTCCCCGTCCAGCGAACCCGCCAGCGTCTCGCGCACCGCACCGAACCGGTCGTCACATGAGCCGTGGACCTCAGCCATGGGACGGAACCTAGCCTGCCCGCCGCCGGCACGGCCATCGAATATCGGCTCCGGGCGCGCGGCCGGTGTGTTGCTATCATCCGGAGTATGAACGCGTCGCAGTGTCAGGTCATGATGCCCCGCTCACGGGGCCGCTGACGCTGCACGGACGATCGTTCCGAGGCCCTGCTAGCGGGGCCTCGATTCATGTGCGTGGTCGGAGCTCCGGTTCACCGGGAGGTTTCCATGGCCGTTTCGCACACTTACATCACCACCACGATTCCGTATGTCAACGCCCGGCCGCATCTGGGGTTCGCGCTGGAGCTGGTGCAGGCCGATGTGCTGGCCCGGCATCACCGGCGAAAGGGTGAGCGGGTCAGGTTCCAGACCGGCACCGATGACAACTCGCTGAAGAACGTGCTGGCCGCCGAGGCGGCCGGGGTGGGTGTTCAGGAGTTCGTGGACGGGAACGCCGCGGCGTTCGTGGGACTGGCCGCGCCGTTGTCGCTGTCGGTGGACGACGTCATCAGGACCAGCGGGGATCCCCGGCATCGCGTCGGGGTGGAGCGCTTCTGGCGGGCCTGCCGCGACTCGGGGGACCTGTATCTCAGGCACTACGAGGGGCTGTACTGCGTCGGGTGCGAGCAGTTCTACACCGAGGACGAGCTGAGCGGAGGCCGTTGTCCCGAGCACGGCACCGAGCCCCAGCGGGTGAGCGAGCGGAACTGGTTCTTCCGGCTCTCGCGCTACGCCGACCGCCTGTACCACCTGATCGAGACCGGCGCCCTGCGCATCGAGCCCGCCGGTCGCCGCAACGAGGTGCTGGCTTTCATCGCCGGGGGCCTTTCGGACTTCTCCATCTCCCGTTCCGTCGAACGGGCCCGGGGCTGGGGCATCCCCGTCCCGGACGACCCCACCCAGGTCGTCTACGTCTGGTGGGACGCCCTCGGCAACTACCTCACCGCCCTCGGCTACGGCACCGGCGCCGGCGACCACCGCCGCTGGTGGACCGACGCCGGCCGCCGCGTCCACCTGCTCGGCAAGGGCGTCCTGCGCTTCCACGCCGTCTACTGGCCCGCCATGCTCCTGTCCGCCGGCGAGCCCCTCCCCACCGACCTACTGATCCACGACTACCTCACCGCGGGTGGCCAGAAGATCAGCAAGTCCGGCGGCGTCACCGTGGACCCGGTGACATTGGCAGACCGCTACGGCACCGACGCCGTCCGCTGGTGGCTGCTGCGTGAGGTCCCCCGCACGGGTGACGCCGACTTCACCGTGGAACGCCTCGTCACCCGCGCCAACGACGAACTGGCCAACGGCCTCGGCAACCTGGTCAACCGCGTGGTCGCCATGATCCACCGCTACCGCGACGGCCGCGTCCCCACCCCCGGGACCCCGGCCCCGCTGGCGGAGTCCCTCACCGAGGCCCTCACCCGGGCCCCCACCCTGATCGACGCCGCCCTGGCCGACTTCGACTTCCGCCACGCCACCACCGCACTGTGGACCGTCGTCGACGAGGCCAACCGCTACGTCAACCTCATCCGCCCCTGGGACCTGATCAAACTGGAACGCGACGGCACCCCCCAGGCGGCCCTCCACCTGGACGCCGTCCTGGCCACCCTCCACCACACCTGCCAGGAGCTGGCCGGATTACTGCTCCCGTTCCTCCCCGACACCGCCGACCGCATCGCCACCCAATGCACACCCCAAGATGGCCTGCTCCCCGCCCCACTCCCGGTATTTCCGAGACTCACGGCCCCGGAGTGAACAATGCCCGTGCAGGTCGCCCCACCGGGCGACCTGCACGGGCATATGACTCAGAGGGCGGCGGCCTTGACGCCGGTCACGAACGCGGACCACGCCCCCGTGGTGAACACCAGTACCGGCCCGGCGAGACGCTTACTGTCGCGGACGATGTGCACACCGGGCAGATTGGATGCGACCTCAACACACTCGCCCGAGTCACTGCTGAAGCTGCTCTTGCGCCATTGTGCGGCCCGAAGGTCATGCGCCAATTTGGTTCACCGCTTCCTCTATGAGTCGGAGTGACTGTTTGAACGGTAAAGCCTCCGCTCGGATCGCGTCATACCGTCGGACCAACTCAGCGATCAGCCGGCGGTTGTCGAAGGTGCGCCCGAAGGGCTGCGCGTCTGCGTACGCGGCGTAGGGCACGCCGTTACGTTCGGCGAGGATGAAGCCGCCTCCTTGCCCGCAGTGCGGACGGGCCGCATAGGGCACGAGCTGAATCGTCACGTTGGGCTGGGACGCCACCTTGAGGAGGTGTTCCAGTTGCTCCCGCATGATGGCGACGTCACCGATGACGTGGGTTATGACGTCTTCGTCGATGACGGCATTCAGGTCTGGTGGGTTGTCGCGGATGAGAATGGACTGCCGCTGCATGCGGTTCGACAACCGTTCGTCCAGCTCTTCACCGGTGATGCTCGGCCAGGTGGCCAGAATCGCCTGGGCGTAGGACTGGGTCTGGAGCAGGCCGGGGACGATGGTGGGCTGCCACGTGCGCAACACCGTGGCGTCCTCCTCTTCCTCCAGCCAGGGTCGGAGATGTTCGGGCGCTTTGTTCCAGGTCGTGGCCGCGTAGAGACGGACCATCGCGCCGTCCAGCCCGAGAACCTCATCGGCCAGTTCGGCGAATCGGCGGGTCGGGGCACGCTTGGTTGCTTCGACCATGGTGATCATGGAATCGGAGAACCCCATGCGGTCGCCCAGCTGGCGTTGGGTCAGCCCTGCCGAATGGCGATGGCGACGGAGCTCGAAAGCGAAGAGGGCTCGGGGGGATTCGTGCGGGTCCAGCGGTTTCTCGGGGGACATATTTCACCTACCCACCTAAATGGATATTTTTAGCGCTCTGGTTTACCGGCCTGATCGCTACCGATCGTAGAGATCCGGTGACATTCAGGAATGGCGAAGAGGGGAATGTCCGGGTGAACGCTGTGAAGAAGGTCGCCGCGCTGACTCTCTCGCTCATGGTGCACGGGCTCACCGCCCTATTGATCTTGTTGGGCGGCTGGATCATTCTCTGGAACCCCGATTTCCTGCTCGCCTGGCTGGGAGGCGGCCTGATCATCGCGATCGGCGTGCTGTTGTTCCCCAGGCCGCGCAGGCTGCGTGCCGACGCCGAGGTGGTGGACCGCTCGTCGGCGCCCGAGCTCTACGGCGTCGCGGAGCGGGTGGCCAGAGCCGTGGGAACGCCGCCGCCGGTCATGGTGGCGGTCGAGGACCTGAGCATCGGTGCTCAGTACGTCCGGGTCGGCTGGCGGCGGCGGCCCGCGCTCGTCATCGGACTGCCCCTGTGGCTGGTGCTGCCCGCGAGGCAGCGGGTGGTGCTGCTGGCCAAGGCGTACACCGACGAGACCGGCGACGACATCCTGATCAGCGGCGCCCTGTGGACGCTGGCCCAGTGGCGCGAATCACTGATGTCCGGCGGAACCCTCGCCAAGCGCGGCGAGACCCACATCTACATGGCGACCATCCTCGGCGCCGCCGCCCCGAGAGGCTCCTACGACGCCGCCGGAACCCTCGGCCAGATCCTCGGCAGAGTGATGGGCTGGCCCGCCCTCCTCGTGGAACGCCTCCTGCTGGCCCTCACCCGCACCCCCTCATCGCGATCTCGAAGCACCCCCACCCGCCTCCAAGCCGTCACCACGGACGCCGAGGTGACCCACCTCACCGAGATGATGGAAAGCAGGCGCTTCCTGGCCCCCCTCCAGGCCGCGGCCCTGCGCGGCGCGACCGTCCAGGAGATCCGCCGCGCGGCCCCCGTCCTCGAAGAAGACCCCCGCCCCGACCGCCGGGAACTGCTCCCCCAGCCCGCGTCGGACGCCATCGACGGCGAACTCTCCCGGCACTACTCCCGGGCGATACGCGCCTTCGGCCTCATCTGGTGACAGCCGTATCTCCAGGTGTGTCAACGGCGGCGCGCGGCCGGGCGTCCCATAGGGGTGCGCGCCGAATGATCGCCGCCGGAGCATGATCGCAGGTCGGAGGTTCCGGGCGGTGAGTTCGGGGAATCGGGAGGCGCCTAGCATGAAGGGTCGTCGGCTTCCCTGAGGAGGTGCCGGTGCTGCCGGGCATGGGTTCGCGTGTGGCTGCGGACCAAGAGATGGCTGAAGGTCGTCGTGATGGGTCCGTGGGGGGGTTCCTGCGGGCGCACTGGGTGTTTCTCCTTCTCCTCGCGGCCGGGGGGGTGCTGCGGGGGGTGGCCGAACTGGGGTATCGGCCCGCGTTGTGGTTCTGGGCTGATTCGTTTGTGTATGTGCAGGCGGCGCTGGATCCTCAGCCGCTGGAGTCGCGGCCTTCGGGGTATTCGCTGTTCCTGCTGGGGCTGGAGCCGCTGCGCAGCTTCACGGTGGTGACCGCGGTGCAGCATCTGCTGGGGATGGGGATGGCGGTGCTGGTGTACGCGGTGGTGCGGCGGCGGGGTGGGGTGCCGGGGTGGGGGGCGGCGCTCGCGGCGGCGCCGGTGCTGCTGGATGTGCACATGGTGCAGCTCGAACATCTGGTGATGGCGGATCTGCTGTTCACGTTCCTGGTCACGGCGGGGATCGCGGTGGTGATGTGGCGGCGCAGGCCGCCGGTGTGGGCGGCGGGGGTGGCGGGGGCCTTACTGGCGGGGGCGACGGTGACACGGACGGTGGGGCTCGCGGTGGTGGTGGTCGTGCTCGTCTGCATGGTGGTGGGGCGGGCGGGGTGGCGGGCCGTGGTGGTGGCGGGGCTGGTGGCCGTGCTCGGGGTGGGCGGGTACGCGGCGTGGTTCCACAGTGATCACGGGACGTACGGGCTGGGGCAGAGCAACGTGTGGCTCTGGGCGCGGACCATGAGCTTCGCGGACTGCGCGAAGATCCGGCCCGAAGGTGAGGAGCGGGTGCTGTGTCCCACGGTGCCGCCGGAGGAACGGCTGACGCCGCCGGAGTACATCTGGGACGAGGAGTCGCCGCTGGCGTCCATCGAGAAGGACGACGACCGGGAGCGGCTGACCGGGCGGTTCGCGCGGGAGGCGATCCTGGCGCAGCCGTTCGACTTCCTGCGCACCGGCGTCGAGGACGCGCTGTGGTCCTTCGAGTGGACCCGTGTCCAGTACCCGACGAAGGGGCCGCAGAGCGCGTACGTCTTCCCCGAGGCCATCGACCCGTTCACCGACAAGGTCGCGTCGGGGGATCTCTCGGCGCCGGAGCTGACGGCGGCGTACCAGGGGACGCGGGGGGACACGGCGATCGTGGAGCCGTACGCGGGGTGGTTGCGGGCGTACCAGGAGCAGGGGTACGTGCGCGGGCCGCTGCTGGCGGTGATCCTGCTCGCCGGGCTGGGCGGGGTGGTCGTGCGGTGGCGGCGGCTCGGCGGGGCGGTGCTGCTGCCGTGGGTGTCGGCCGTGGTGCTGCTGGTGCTGCCGCCGACGATCGCCGCGTTCGACCACCGGTATGTCGTGCCGGTGCTTCCGATGGCGTGTCTCGCGGCGGGGCTGGCCTTCGCGCGGCGCCGCGGGTCGCCCGAGGCGGTGTCGCCGGCGGCGGAGCCGTCTCCCGTGGCGCCGTCCCCGGCGGTGGATCCGTTCTCGGCCGTGGAGGCGTTCCCTCGGGGTGTGCCGACCGCCTTTCCGGTACCGGGACCGCCCGCTGACGGAGGCCGGCGGTACACCGGGCGGCGCAGGAAACAGCAGGAAGATGGGGGAATGTGACCTAGGCTCGCGTTAAGCCGCGGGGTTAAGCTGCCCGTATGGATGATCGTGAGCGGTTCGACAAGGCCACGGCGGACCTGGAGCCGCCCTTCGCGATCGTCGACATGGCGGCCATGCGGGCGAACGGGCTCGCGATGGCGCGCCGGGCGCGGGGCAAGCCGATCCGGGTGGCGAGCAAGTCGATCAGATCCCGCGAGATACTGCGCCGGGTGCTCGACATGGACGGGTACGCCGGGGTGATGGCGTTCACCGTCCCCGAGGCGCTGTGGCTGGCGTCCGGCGGGTTCCCCGATGTCATGGTCGCCTACCCGACGGCGGACCGGGCGGCGCTGGCGGAGCTGGCCGGGGACGCGCGAGCGGCGCGGGCCGTGACGGTGATGGTCGACTCCGTGGAGCACTTGGAGTTCGTCGACGACGCCGTGCGGGACGTCGCGAACCGCCACGAGATCAGGATCTGCCTGGACATCGACGCCGCGTTCATCGCGTTCGGCGGCAGGCTGCGGGCGGGGGTGCTGCGCTCGCCGGTGCGCGAGCCGGAGGAGGCCGCCGAGCTGGCCGGGGCGATCGCCAAGCGGCCGGGGTTCCGCCTGGTGGGGCTGATGGCGTACGAGGCGCAGATCGCCGGGGTCGGCGACCGGGTGCAGGGCGCGTACGGCCACGTGCTGCGCTGGACGCAGGCCCGGTCGCGGCGCGAGCTGATCATCCGGCGCGGGCGGATCGTCCAGGCGGTGCGGCAGGTGGCCGACCTGGAGTTCGTCAACGGCGGCGGCACCGGCTCGATCGAGGAGACCACCCGGGAGAAGGCGATCACCGAGATCGCGGCCGGGTCCGGGTTCTACCATCCCCGGCTGTTCGACTTCTACCGCGGTTTCGCCGGGCGTCCCGCCGCGATGTTCGCGATGCCCGTGGTCCGCCGCCCCGCGCCGGGGGTCGTGACGGTGCTCGGCGGCGGCCACCCCGCTTCCGGCCCGGCCGGGGACTCACGGTTGCCGCAGCCGTACCTGCCGCCGGGGCTCCGGTACCACCCGCGCGAGGGCGCGGGCGAGGTGCAGACCCCTCTGCTCGGCCCCGCGGCCGAGGACCTGCGGGTCGGCGACCGGGTGTGGTTCCGCCACGCCAAGGCCGGGGAGCTGTGCGAAAGGTTCGACACCCTCCACCTGGTGGAGGGCGACCGGGTCGTGGAGAGCGTGCCGACGTACCGCGGCGAGGGGAAGGCGTTCCTCTAGAACGGCGGAGGGGCCGGCTGAGGATCACACGGCCGGACGGGTCACGCGGACCGGACGGGTCACGCGGGCCGGCCACAGGACCGGAGACCGGCGGCGCCGTGGGTCGACGGCGCCGCGGTGTCAGCGGTTGCGACGGCGGCGGCGCCACAGGGTGATGGCGGCGCCGGCGACCACGAGGGCGCCCACGCCGATCAGGATGGGGGCCAGGGCGGGCGGGGCCTCGTCGGCGGCCGGCTCGTCCTGCAGCTCGCCGTAGGCGGGGTAGCGGGCCGGGCCGGCGATCAGGTCGCGGGCCGAGGTCAGCAGGTGTTCGGCAGTGGCCTTGACCTTCGCGGCCTGGCGGCCCGCGACCCGCTTGGGGCTGACGCGGTCCACGATGGCGTCGACGGTCGTAGCCAGTTCCGCCCGGGTGCGCTCGATGTCCCTCTCCAGCGCGTCGGGGTCGGTGTCCGCCATGACGAATTCCCCTTTTCCTCGTCCACCGGCCGCCGCCCCGCCCGGCGTGCCGCCTTTGCAGCGATCAGTCTGTCAGGTCCGGTCACCCTCCGGCACGGCAGGCATGCCGGAGCGTCGGTCCGGTGCCGTAAGTTGGCTCCGTGACACAGACCAAACTCGAACCCGGCGACGCCGCTCCCGTCTTCACGCTGCTCGACGCCGAGGGTCACGACGTGAGCCTCGACTCGTACCGTGGCAAGCGGGTCATCCTTTACTTCTACCCCGCCGCGATGACTCCGGGGTGCACCACCCAGGCCTGCGACTTCCGCGACAGCCTGTCCGCGCTGGACGCGGCGGGCGTGACCGTGCTCGGTGTGTCCAAGGACACCCCCGCCAAGCTCGCCAAGTTCGCCGAGCGCGACCACCTGACGTTCCCCCTGCTCTCCGACCCCGAGCTGAAGGTTCACCAGGCCTACGGCGCGTACGGTGAGAAGAAGAACTACGGCAGGACCATCCTCGGCGTGCTGCGGTCGACCTTCGTCATCGACCCGGACGGCAAGATCGAGAAGGCCATGTACAACGTGAAGGCGACCGGCCATGTTGCCCGTCTGCGCAAGGAGCTCGGCATCGACTGAGCCGGTGCGCAACATGATGACCCCGGACCTGGACTAACGGTCACCACGCCAGTCGCTACGGGTGCCGCCATTGCTCAATTAGGATGGCGCATGCCGAACGCCCATCGCGGGGTCGTAGCCCAATGGCAGAGGCACAGGTTTTAGGTACCTGACAGTGTGGGTTCGAATCCCACCGACCCCACCAGGTGCTGTACCTGGGAAAATGCGAAGGCCGCCTCCACCACCTGGAGGCGGCCTTCGCGCTGTCGGCCCGCTGGGCATGGGGCCTACCGCGCCAGGAAGGCGGAGACGGGCGGGCCTCGGCTTCCGGGCCGCGTGGCGTCTCCCCCTGCCACGCGACCCGTCGGCTTCGACCCGACTCGCGGTCTCCCTTTATCCACCCGAGGGTGGCTCCCTGTAAGAACTATCCCGCATGCGACGTAAGAGGGGTGTAAGGGCATTTGTCCTGTGTACGACCTGGGTCGTAGCCACAGATCCCTCTCCAGACGGACCATCGCTCACAGAGCCGAACGTAGTGTTGTTTGCGTGTTCGGCAGAGTGCGCGCATGGGGTTCGCGCCATCGCAGGCTGGTGGACTTCCTCGCCATCGTGCCGCTGGCGTTCCTCACGCTGTCCACCGCCCCCGCGTTCGTCCGCACGGGCGCGCCGGGGATGCCGCTGAACCTCTTCGGCTACCTCCTGCTGTCCGGCGCGCTCCTGGTCCCGCTGATGTGGCGGCGCACCCAGCCCGTCCGCGCGTTCGCGGTGATCGCGCTCATCTGCTTCCTCCAGTGGTGCGCGGGCATGGAACCGATCCCCGCCGACCTGGCGGTGATCGTCGCGATGTACAGCGTGGCGTCCCTGTGCGTCCTGCGCTGGGCGGTGGCGGCCGGCGCGGTCGTCGAGCTCGGCCTGGTGCTGGCGATGTCGCGCTGGGGAGGGCTCCAGTGGCTCCCCCTGGCGTCCACCTCGTTCTTCGTGCTCACCCCGTGGACCGCCGGCATCTACGCCAACACCCGGCGCCGCTACCTGGAGAGCCTGGAGGAGCGAGCCGAACGCGCCGAGCGTGAACGCGACCAGCAGGCCCTCATCGCCACCGCCGCCGAGCGGGCCCGGATCGCCCGCGAACTGCACGACGTGGTGGCGCACAACGTCAGCGTGATGATCGTCCAGGCGGACGGGGCGGGGTACGCCATCGGCACCGACCCCGAGCAGGCCCGGCAGGCCCTCGGGACGATCTCCCGCACGGGGCGTCAGGCGCTCGCCGAGATGCGGCGCCTGGTCGGCATGCTGCGCCAGGACGGCCAGGTGGAGGACTACGCGCCGCAGCCCGGCGTGGCCCAGCTCGACGACCTGATGGCCCAGGTCCGCCGGTCCGGCATGGCGGTAGAGTTCTGCGTCGGCGGCACCCCGATCGACCTGCCGGAAGGCGAGCAGCTCGTGATCTACCGCGTGGTCCAGGAAGCCCTCACCAACACCCTCAAACACGGCGGGCCCGGGGCCAGCGCCCGGGTCGACATGTCCTACGTGGGGCGCGAGGTCCTGCTCCAGGTCACCGACGACGGGCGCGGCGCGGCGGCCCCGCGGAGCATCGGCGGGCACGGGCTGATCGGCATGCGCGAGCGCGTCGCGATGTACGACGGCAGCGTGCGGGCCACCCCGGTGCCGGGCGGCGGGTTCCAGGTCACCGTGCGGCTGCCGGTGAGCAGGGCCGCATGAGGGTGCGCGTGGTGCTGGTGGACGACCAGGAGCTGGTCCGCGCCGGGTTCCGCATGGTGCTCGGCGCCCAGCCGGACCTCGAGATCGTCGGCGAGGCCGCCGACGGCGCCGCGGCGGTGGCGCTGATCGGCCGGGTGAGCGCCGACGTGGTGCTGATGGACGTCCGCATGCCGCACATGGACGGCGTGGAGGCGACCCAGCGCATCCGGGCCCTGCCCGACCCGCCGAAGGTGCTCATCCTGACGACCTTCGACCTCGACGACTACGCCTACGCGGCGTTGAAGGCGGGCGCGTCCGGGTTCCTGCTCAAGGATGTGCCGCCGTCCGACCTGGTCAGCGCCATCCACTCGGTGCACGCCGGGGACGCCGTGATGGCACCGAGCGCCACCAGGCGCCTGCTGGAGCGCTTCACCGCGCACCTCCCCGGCCCGTCCGGCACCGGCACCGACCTGCTCGCCGACCTGACCGCCCGCGAGCGGCAGGTCCTCGTGCTGGTGGGCCGCGGCCTGTCCAACGGCGAGATCGCCGAGCGTCTCAACCTCGCCGAGGCCACCGTCAAGACCCACCTCGGCCGGGTCCTCGCCAAGCTCGGCGTGCGGGACCGGACCCAGGCGGTCGTCTACGCCTACGAGACCGGTCTGATCAAGCCCCTCGGCCGCCCGGCCGGCGACCAGGGGTGACACACCTCGGGGATGAGACGGGGTCGGCCGGAAGTCGGATCCCGGCTACCCCAGGGGTCGCAGGCGGCGCGGCGGACGCCACCGGGGGCTGATCGGGAGTCCGTTCCCAAGGGTCAGGAAACCCGCCCTGAGCACTCATAGCGTTATGAACGCCATGAACACCGCACCGCTCAGGGAGTCATCGTGACCATCACCGGAAGGGAAGCCGTCCCCCAGACCACGGCCGCCGTCACCGCCAGAGGGGTGACCAAGGTCTACGGCACCGGTGACGCAGCCGTGCACGCGCTGCGCGGGGTGGACGTCGCGTTCGGCACGAGTGCCTTCACCGCGATCATGGGGCCGTCCGGGTCCGGGAAGTCGACGTTGATGCACTGCCTGGCGGGCCTGGACACGGTGACCGCCGGCGAGGTGCGGGTCGGCGACGTGGACATCACCAAGTTGAACGACAAGAAGCTGACGCTGCTGCGGCGGGAACGGGTGGGGTTCATCTTCCAGGCGTTCAACCTGCTGCCCGCCCTGACCGCCGAGCAGAACATCCGCCTTCCCTTGGACATCGCGGGCCGCCAGGCCGACGAGGACCTGTTCGACACGGTCATCCGCACGGTTGGCCTGCGGGACCGGCTGAAGCACCGCCCGAGCGAGCTGTCCGGCGGCCAGCAGCAGCGTGTCGCCGTCGCCCGTGCCCTCATCGGCAAGCCGCAGGTGATCTTCGCGGACGAGCCGACCGGCAACCTGGACTCGCGCAGCGGCGCCGAGGTGCTCTCGTTCCTGCGGGCCTCGGTGCGCGAGCTGGACCAGACCATCGTCATGGTCACCCACGACCCGGTCGCGGCCTCGTACGCCGACCGCGTGGTGTTCCTGCGGGACGGCGTGCTGGTCACCGAGCTGACGGGGCCGTCCCCGCAGAGCGTGATGGACACCCTCGTGAAGCTGGAGGCCTGACGGTGATCAGGACCACCCTCGCGGGGCTGCGCACCCACAAGCTGCGGCTCCTGCTCACCTCGCTCGCCATCACCCTCGGCGTGGGGTTCATCGCGGGCACCTTCGTGCTCACCGACACCATGCGGACGGGCTTCGACCAGCGCCTGGCCGCCTCGGCCGCCAAGGTCGACGTCGCGGTCCGCCCGGGTAGTGGCGACTCTCCCAGCAAGCCGGCACCCGCCGACCTGGCGAAGATCACCGGGGTCGCGGGCGTCGCCGAGGCGCATGGACTGGTGCGCGGGGACGCCGCGCTGCTCGGCAAGGACGGCAGGGCGGTCGGCGACGCCGCCACCGCCGCGATCTCGGTCACCCCGGGCCGGCTGAACCGCACCACGCTCACCAAGGGGGTGGCCCCCACGCGGGACGGCGAGGCCATCCTGGACGAGAGCACCGCGGAGACGCGAGGCTTCACGGTGGGCGACACCGTGACCGTGCTGGACCACAAGGGCGGCCGGCACACCTTCCGCCTGGTGGGCCTCTTCAACGTGGGCGCCGACCAGAACCTCGCCTACACCGGCGCCCTCGGGTACACCGCCGACGTCGCGCGGAACCTGACCGGGCAGGCCGGCTTCACCGAGATCGACATCGCGGCGGCCGACGGGACCGATCCGGAGGCCCTGGTCAAGACGGTGTCCGCCGCGCTCGGCGGACGGTTGAAGGTCGTGACCGGCGAACAGCTCGGCAAGGAGCTGGCCGCGGCGGGAGGCGCCGACAGCGAGGCCCTGACGTTCGCCCTGCTGCTGTTCGGGCTGGTCGCGATGCTGGTCGCCGCGCTGGTCATCTACAACACGTTCAACATCCTGGTCGCGCAGCGGGCCAGGGAGATGGCGCTGCTGCGGTGCATCGGCGCCACCCGCAGGCAGGTCTTCGGCTCGGTGCTGCTGGAAGCCGTCGTGGTCGGGCTGATCTCGTCCGGTCTCGGGCTGCTGGCCGGGGTGGGGCTCGGCGCGGGCGCGCTCGCGGCGCTGCGTGCGTTCGGGCAGGACATCCCGTCGGCCGGGCTGTGGCCGGAACCGCGGACCATCGTGGTCGCCCTGGCCATCGGCCTGGTCGTCACGGTGGGCGCCGCGCTGCTGCCCGCCCGCACGGCCACCAGGGTCGCCCCGGTGGCGGCGCTGCGCACCCAGACCGACGAGCAGACGTTCCGGGCCGGGGTGCTGCGGATGGTCTTCTCCGGGCTGTTCCTGCTGGCCGGGGCCGGGGTCACTGTGCTCGGCGTCACCATGAAAGCCGGGGAGGTGGCCCTGCTCACCGTGATGGGCGGCGGGGTGCTCACCTTCTGCGCCGTGCTGATCCTCGGCCCGGTGCTGGTCCGGCCGCTGAGCGCGGTCGCCGGGTGGCTGCCCGCCAAGCTGGCCGGCGTGCCCGGCAGGCTCGCGGTGAGCAACTCCGGGCGCAACCCCAAGCGGTCCGCCACCACGACCGTCGCGCTGACCATCGGCGTGACGCTGGTGACCCTCATCGCGGTGATCACCGCGACCACGCGGGCGACGTTCACCGCCAAGATCGACGAGCAGTTCCCCATCGACTTCCTCGTGAGCCAGCAGTACAACGACAACAACGAACGCGCCGCGCTTCCCTCCGCGCTGGCCGAAGGGCTGCGCGGGCGGCCCGAGCTGGCCTCGGTGGTGGGCGTCAAGCAGGTCGACGGCAAGGTGGCGGGGCGTGGCACGTTCAGCGTGGGCACGTTCTCCGGGCCGTTCGAGCCTGTGGTGCTCGAAGGCTCCGGCCGTGACTTCGGCCCCGGGACCGTCCTGGTGGGCAGCGTCATGGCCAAGGACCTCGCGGTCCGCCCCGGGGCCACGCTGACGCTGAACACCCCGGAGGCGGGTCCCGAACGCGTGCGCGTCATCGGCCTGTTCGACGACGACACCCTCCCCGTGCCCGGCATCCTCATCCCCCCGGCGGCCTTCGCCGACTACTACGGCCCGACGGGCGACACCCGCGTCCTGGTCAACGCCAAGGACGGCGTGCCCACCGCCGCCGCCCGCAAGTCCGTCGAGGCCGCCACGGCCGCCTACCCCACCGCGAGGGTCCTCAGCGCCGCCGAGGTCAAGGGCCAGTTCGACGACGCCCTCGACATGCTGCTGATGATCATCACCGGCCTTCTCGGCCTGGCCATCCTCATCTCACTGCTGGGCATCGCCAACACCCTCAGCCTGTCGGTCCACGAACGCACCCGCGAATCCGCCCTCCTGAGAGCCCTCGGCCTCACCCGCCCCCAACTCCGCCGCACGCTCTCCCTGGAGGCCTTGATCCTCGGCCTCATCGGCGCCTTCGTCGGCGTCACCCTGGGCGTGATCTTCGGCTGGGCCGCCACCACCTCCCTGATAGACGGCACCCTCTTCCGCGTCCCCGTCACCCAGGTCCTGTCGTTCATCGTCCTCTCGGGCCTGGCAGGCGTCCTGGCCGCCGTCCTCCCCGCCCGCCGCGCGGCCCGCGCCTCCATCGTGGGGTCCCTGGCGGCGGACTAGCCGCCTTCGGGGCCTCAGCGTGGATGGGGGCCGGGCCATTGGGCCGCGATGGCCTCCGGGTTGAGGAGAGGGTGGATGGAGACGTCGCCGGTGTGGCGGTCGATGACGACGCAGGCGCCGCCGATGACGCCGGGGAGAGTGCCGGGGTCCGGGGGCTCGGCCGGGCGGGACCAGGCGATGTGGCCCGCCGGGAAGGAGTGGAGACCCACCTCGGTGGCCTCGTCGGCCGGGAGGGCGCCGTTGAGGTACTCCTCGGCGAGCGCCCTGGCCTGGTCGGCGTTCACCGGCGCCGTCCCGAGCGGTCGACGATGACGCAGAAGACGCCGGCGACGGGGCCGGCGGGAGGCTCCAGGGAGGTCTGGCCGCGCTGGCCGTCCGCCCAGACGACCTCGCCCGCCGCGTTGAGGGCGTTGCAGGCGTGGCTTCCGCCGGAGGGCCAGCGGGTGATCAGCACGGCGGCGGCGCCGTGGCCGGCCGCCTCCACCCGGCGGGCGACCGTGGTGTACGCGCGGCGCCCCTGGCCGGCGTACTCGAACCGCTGCCCGAGCCACCGCTCGGCCCGGGTGGCCCCCCCTGGCTCGCCGCGCAGGGACGGCCTGCCCACGCGGTCGTACTCCGGCTGCCTTGGCGCGGCCACCACCGGCTCACCGTGCCACGTGGACACCACCGCCAGCGCGCAGTCCAGCGCGTTCGCGGCCCGGAAGGGGTCCTCCCCCGGCCCTTCCCCGTTGATCAGCCGCAGCCACGTCCCTCGCGGGTCAGGGAACCGCGCCCCCTCGGCCACCGCCTGGCACAGGTCCCGCTGCACCTGCGGATCGGGCCACGCGAACCCTCCGGGCATGCCGTACACCCGGCACGCGTCCAGCCTGGGAGGCCTCCCCGGCCGATCGAACCAGTCCCTCTCCGGCCCTTCGGAGAGCCAGGCCGGCATCCCGTCGAACCGTCCTTCGGCGGCTCCGTACCAGGTCCCGTCGCGTCGGATCTCGCCTGACCCATACGGCGTCCGGTTGCGTTGGATCTCGCCTGGCCCGTACGGCGTTTCGTCGCGTCGGACCTCGCCTGACCCGTACCGCGTCCGGTCACGTTGGACCCCGCCTGGCTCGTTCGGCGTTCCGTCGCGATGGACCTCACCTGCACCGTTCGGCGGTCCATCGCGATGGACCCCGCCCGACCCGGGCCACGTCCCGTCGCGACGGACCTCGGCTGTCCCGGGCCACGTTCCATCGCGATCGACGTCGGCCGCCCCCAGCGGCGTCCAATCTTGACGGACCTCGGCTGTCCCCGGCCACATTCCATCGCGATCGACGTCGGCCGCCCCGGACGGCGTCCAATCTTGACGGACCTCGGCTGTCCCCGGCCGCGTTCCGTCGCCATGGACCTCGGCCGTCCAGGGCCGCGTCGCGTCGCGTCGTGGTTCGGCCGGGGCGGGACGGCCGCCGACGGGCCGGTCTCCTCGGGGGACGTCGGCCGGTCCGGCGTGCCGGGGGGGTGGGCGCCACTGGCGGTCGGCGGGTAAATCGGCGGGGATGTCGGCGGCGCGTTCGTAGTCGCGCCAGCGGGCGCCGTCGGATGTCACCACGGGGTTGTAGCCCACGCCTGCGGGCGTGCGCCGCGATGCCCATCGCGGCGATGCGTTCCCGTGACCGGCTATGGACAATGTTCCCCCCGAAATTCGTACCGCCCCGGTCGAAGGCCGATCGTAGGGAGGCGGGGAGGCGCCGGGCGGGGGAATCCGTGACGAAGCTGGAACCCCCGCAGCGGTGATCAGGCGGTCACTTGACCACGACGAGGATGGAGTGCCAGCCTGTGGCGCCGTCGGGAGCGGGGGGCGCGTACTCGTCGGTCTGGGTGTAGCCGGTCGCGTCGGTGGCGCGGACGGCGATGGTGTGCTTGCCGGGGGTGGCGTTCCAGCCCTCCAGCACCCACTGGCGCCAGGTGTCCGGGCTCGGCACCTCGGCCAGGCGGGCCTGCTGCCAGGGGCCCTGGTCGATGCTCACCTCGACGGCGTCCACACCCTTGTGCTGAGCCCAGGCGACGCCCGCGACGGTGGTGGGGCCGGGAGCGATGGTGGAGCCGCCACGGGGCAGGTCGATGCGGGACTCGGTCTTGATCGGGCCCTTGGCCGCCCAGCCGCGCGGGGTCCAGTACCCCTCGTCCTGGTCGAACCGCGTCACCTTGATGTCGGTGATCCACTTGGTGGCCGACACGTAGCCGTACAGCCCCGGGACGACCTGGCGGACCGGGAAGCCGTGGGACACCGGCAGCACCTCGCCGTTCATCGCGATGGCGAGCATGGCGTCCCTGCCGTCCATGACGATGTCCACCGGGGTGCCGCAGGTCCAGCCGTCGGACGAGGTGGAGAGCAGCATGTCCGCGCCCGACCGGATGCCCGCGTCCCGCAGCACGTCGGCCAGCCGGGCGCCCAGCCAGCGTGCGTTGCCGACGTACGGCCCGCCGACGTCGTTGGAGACGCACGCCAGGGTGACGTCACTCTCCATGAGGGGACGCTTGAGCAGATCGGCGAAGGTCAGCTCGACCGGGCGGTCCACCAGGCCGTGGATCTTAAGCGTCCATGTCTTGGGGTCGACCTGAGGAATGACCAGAGCGGTGTCGACGCGGTAGAAGTCCCGGTTGGGCGTGGAGAACGGCGACAAATCCTTCAGCCGGAAGTCCACTCCCTTGGGAAGCGCTGGCAGCGGCTTGACCGCCTTAGGCAACGCCACCCCCGCCCGCGCCCCATCCACGTCCAGCCGCCCCGCCAGCCCACGCCCGGCCAGCCCGGTAGCTCCCGCGACCACCACCCCCGCGACGACACCGGTCAACAGCCCACGCCGATCCAGCTCACCCCCCACCGGATGGCTCCGCGGATACTCGGTAACCGTCCCAGCCCTGCCTGCGGCGGTAGCGGCGGACTCGGGAGCACCTGAGTCAGAACCTGTAGACGCCACCGTGGCGGAGCCCACATCCGCAGAGCCCGCAGACCCGGACCCCCCAGACCCGGGACCTACAGCCCCGGAACCCGCAGCCCCGGAACCCGCAGCCCCGGAACCCGCAGCCCCGGGACCTGCAGCCCCAAAGCCCCCACTCCCGGAATCCCCACTCTCGGAACCCACGCTCCCGGAACCCACGCTCCCGGAACCCACGCTCCCGGAACCCACGGCCGCGTAGTCCGGCCAGCTCTCGTCCGGCCAGGCGCGCCGGACAAGGATCCGCAGCGCCCAGGCCCCCAGGCCGGCCCCGATCACCGAAGGCAGCACGTCCAATGGCCCCGAGTCCGGCCGTCCCATCGCCGCCACCGCGCCGATCAGCCCGATTCCCAGCACCCCCGCCGTGGCCCAGCTGGGCCGCCGCCGAGCCAGCACCCCGAGCCCCGCCGCGATCAGCGCCAGCACCACCACGATGCCGCCGATCAGGACAACCTTGTCATTAGCACCAAAGGTCCGGATCGCCCATTCCTTCAACGCCACCGGCGACCCGTCCACCGCAGCGTCCCCCACCGCCACCACCGGCGACGCCTTGGGATTCAGCAACCCAGCCACAAGCTGCCCAACCCCCAACGCCACCCCCGCCGCCACAACCCCGACGAGCCCCCCGGCCCACACCCGCCCACCCGCGACTCCGTACGTGTTCTCCACACCCCGAACGCTACGCCCAACCAGCCCTAAAGGTTCTTACACCCTGGTTACGACCAAACCGTTCCCGTCCCGGCCGGAACCGAGAAACGAAGAGCTGCACGGGCAGCAGACGGCACTTCAGCGGCGTCCCGTTGCCCGTACCCGTCGCCGCGTGGCCCCGTCACCGCGTGGCCCCGTCACCGCGTGACCCACCACCCCGTGACCCCGTCACCGCGTGACCCACCACCCCGTGACCCACCATCCGTCGCTTCAGGGGTTCTTTACCGGCGCCGGGTCGGCGGGACGTGGTGCGGCGAACACGGCGCCGCCGTACGGCGAAAAACCCACCACGGGTCACCAACTCAGAGACAACTGACGCCACGGGAGCAACAACAACCCCACTCCGGCTGAGGTGAATGGGCCCACCCGTTGTCGATTCACACCATGTCGATCACAGCCCACCCGATTCACGGGGTATCTCGCACCGCACGCAGACGCCCATGGACCTGGTACATGCCCGTGGACGTGGTACCCGTGGACCTGGTACATGCCCGTAGACGTGGACACCGGTGGACCTGGGACACCCCGTGGGCGCGGGACACCCCTGTCGACCCGGGACCGCCGTGAACGTGGCCACCCGTGGACGTGGGTCAGTGATCGACCCGGAAACCCCCGTGGACGTGGACGCCCTGGTGGACGCGTCCGCATCCGTTGGGACAGTACCTATCCCGGTCGCTGCTCTTGGACGGCGCCGCGACAGCGGGCCGCGGTACGGCGAAGCCGGTACGGCGGAAACCATCGCGGCGGAGCATGGTGAGCCCGGCAGGACCCGGGGGTGCGGGGGTGTCCCCCGCAGGAAGAACAGCCCTTGCACCTCCCGCGCGAAGCGCGCCCCCCAGCAAGGACCATTTCACCGGCGCCGCACACACCACGGTTGTCCGCCGCACGACGGCGCCGATTCACCGACCCACGACCCGCCGTACCGGCGCCGAAAACAGACACACGATCAGCGCCTGAGCAGGGCTGGCGCCGAGCCGGAGGCATGGACGGCGCCGCTGTACAGCGGGACACCGGCTCAACGGGAACCCACCGCGGCGGAGCATGGTGAGCCCGGCAGGACCCGGGGGTGCGGGGGTGTCCCCCGCAGGAAGAACAGCCCTTGCGCCTCCCGCGCGAAGCGCGCCCTCCAGCAAGGACCATTTCACCGGCGCCGCACACACCACGGGTTATCCGCCGCACGGCGGCGCCGATTCACCGACCCACGACCCGCCGTACCGGCGCCGAAAACAGACACACGATCAGCGCCTGGATGGTGCTGGTACGAGGGTTGGTGGGGTTAGGAGGGGAGGAGGGTGTGGATCATGGGGACGAGGGCGCGGAAGGCGCGGCCTCGGTGGCTGGTGGCGTCTTTGGCGGCGGGGGGCATTTCGGCGGTGGTGCGGGTTTCGCCGGTGGGGAGGAAGATGGGGTCGTAGCCGAAGCCGCCGGTGCCTCGGGGGGTGCGGATTATCTCGCCGGTTATGACGCCTTCCGCTACCCGCTCTTCGCCGGTGGGGAGGACCAGGGCGGCGGCGCAGGTGAAGTGGGCGGAGCGGTGGACTTCGGGGACGTCGGAGATCTGGGCCAGCAGCAGGGCCAGGTTGGCCTTGTCGTCGCCGTGGGTGCCGGACCAGCGGGCGGAGAAGACGCCGGGCATGCCGTTCAGGGCGTCCACGCAGAGGCCGGAGTCGTCGGCGACGGCGGGGAGGCCGGTGGCCTGGGCCACGGCGTGGGCCTTGATCAAGGCGTTCTCGGCGAAGGTCAGGCCGGTCTCGGGGATGTCGCCGATCTCGGGGTATTCCTCGAGGCCGATCAGCTCGGTCTTGTCGTCGGCCTCGGCGAGGATGCGGCGCAGCTCGGTGATCTTGCCGGGGTTGCGTGTGGCCAGCACCACCCTGCTCATGCGAAGGCTCCGTTCTGTGGGGTGAGTGCCGTACGGGTACCAGCCTGGCCCAGGACGGAGATCGGGCGCCACGGGTTTATCGAGGTCACGCCAGGGCCTCGCGCTGGTAGCGGGTGAGGTCGACGCAGCCGGCGGTGGCGAGGTCCAGCAGGCTGTCCAGGGTGCCGCGGGCGAACGGGACGCCCTCGGCGGTGCCCTGGACCTCGACGAACTCGCCGGAGCCGGTCATCACGACGTTCATGTCGGTCTCGGCGGCGACGTCCTCGGTGTAGCAGAGGTCGAGCAGCGGGGTGTCGCCCACGATGCCGACGGAGACGGCGGCGACGGAGTCGACCAGCGGGTCGCCGGGGCACATCTTGCGCTTGCGCATCCAGCGGACGGCGTCCACCAGCGCCACGTACGCCCCGGTGATCGCGGCGGTGCGGGTGCCGCCGTCGGCGCGCAGCACGTCGCAGTCGAGGACGATGGAGTTCTCGCCGAGGGCCTTGTAGTCGACGCAGGCGCGCAGGGACCGGCCGATCAGGCGGGAGATCTCGTGGGTGCGGCCGCCGATCTTGCCGCGCACCGACTCGCGGTCGGTGCGGGTGTTGGTGGCGCGCGGCAGCATGGCGTACTCGGCGGTCACCCAGCCGAGCCCGCTCCCCCGGCGCCACCGGGGCACGCTGTCCTGCACGGAGGCGGCGCACAGCACCGTGGTGGCGCCGAACTCCACCAGCACCGATCCCTCGGCGTGCGGGAGCCAGCCGCGGGTGATCTTGACGGGCCTGAGCTGATCGGGACTGCGTCCATCGTGGCGTGCCATGAGCATCACCCTAGGTCATCCGCGGCGTGGCTCCATCCGCTCAGCCGAGGTCGTACACCTCGCCGCTGCGGGCCAGCTTCAGGGTGCCGTCGAAGCCGCCCCGGGTGGCGTCGGCGTAGATCTCCTCGGGGTCGTACCACGGCACCAGGTGGGTGAGCACGAGGGTGCCCGCGCCGGCGCGGGCGGCGTGCTCGGCGGCCTCGCGGCCGTTGAGGTGCAGGTTGGGCGGCGTGTTGAGCCGCTCGGGCCACGACGCCTCACAGAGCAGGACGTCCACCCCGGCCGCCAGCTTGACCAGCTCGGTGCACTCGCCGGTGTCGGCGGAGTACGCCACCGAGCGCCCGCCGTGCGAGACGCGGAAGCCGTAGGTCTCGACGGGGTGGTTCATCGTCGCGGCCGTCACCTCGAACGGGCCGACGTTGAACGTGCCGGGGCGCAGCGGCTCGAAGGAGAAGGCCGTCTCCAGGCCGGGCTCCTCGGACATGCCGTACGCGGCCGACAGCCGCCGGGGCGCGTCCCTGGGTGCGTACACGGGCACGCGGGGGAAGGGCCGGTCGGGCGAGTAGGTGCGGACCACGTGATACGCGCACAGGTCGAGGCAGTGGTCGGCGTGCAGGTGGGACAGGCATATGGCGTCCACGTCGTACAGGCCGATGTGCCGTTGCAGCACACCGAGCGCGCCGTTGCCGAAATCCAGCAGCAGCCGGAAGCCCTCGGCCTCCAGCAGATAACACGACGCGGGGCTGTCCGGCCCGGGAAAGCTCCCCGCGCAGCCGACGATCGTCAGTTTCACCACGGCCTCCTCACACGAACCGGGACTCCGGGAACGTCCCGGCCGGCCCCACTTACTGACTTCTAGCTCGGCGCGGTCAGCGCCTCCTCACCTGAGACGTCACCCACCAGTGCCCGCTCCACGACGCCGATCTCGGGACCGAGGAAACGCCTGCCGAGATCGGCGAAGAGCGTGCCGTCGCCGGTCTCGCGGAAGCGGTGGACGGGCGTGACGGCGGCGGCGGCGAGGCCGCGGTCATGGAGGATGCGGTACACGTCCTTGGCCGTCTCCTCGGCGCTGGACACCAGCGTCACCCCGTCCCCCACCACGTACGAGATCGCGCCGGTCAGCAGGGGATAGTGGGTGCAGCCGAGGATGAGGGTGTCGCAGCCGTCCTCGAGGACCGGCCGCAGGTACTCCCGGGCGATCTCGATCAGCTCGTCGCTCATCGTCTCGCCGCGCTCCACGAACTCCACGAACCGCGGTGCGGCGACCCCGGTGATGCGGACGTCGGGCGCGGCGGCGAACGCGTCGTGGTAGGCCATCGACTCGATGGTGGCCCGGGTGGCGACCACGCCGATCCGGCCGTTCCTGGTGGCCCGGACGGCCCGGCGGGTGGCGGGCTGGATGACCTCGACCACCGGCACGTCGTACCGCTCCCTGGCGTCCCTCAGCATGGCGGCGCTGGCGGTGTTGCAGGCGATCACGAGCATCTTGACGTCGTGCTCGACCATGTGGTCCATGACCTCGAGCGCGTACGCCCGCACCTGCGCGATCCGCTTCGGCCCGTACGGCTGGCGGGCGGTGTCGGCGACATAGAGGATCGATTCGTTCGGGAGCTGGTCGATGATCGAGCGCGCGACGGTGAGCCCGCCGACGCCGCTGTCGAAGATCCCGATGGCGGGTCCCGGGCCGCCGCCGAGCCCGGCCGATGATTCCAGCACGCTGACCCACGGCGCGTGGGCGACGCTCCCGATGTCCACCATGATGCTCAAGGTTAGGGGACCACGAACAATCGCTCCCGGTAAGAATGCTCACATCGGAGTAATCCTCCGCCCGTCACCGGACGGATCCGCTCAACCTCGCCCAAGTCTCGCCATCTGCCGCGACTGCGCCACGAGGTTCCCCGCGGAGTCCCACACCTCGACGTCCTCGTCGAACCACCCGTCCCTGATCAGCCGCCCCGAGCCGATCAGCGTGAGCCAGCCGGGCGCGGGCAGGGCCCGCAGGTGCCAGGTGAGCTCCACCGTGGGGGCCCAGCCGCGGTGCCCGGCGGAGAACACCACGGGCGGCAGCACGTCCACGGCCATGGCGAGCACGTACGGGTCGGGGTCCTGCGGCTCGGACAGGCGGAAGTAGGCCCGTGACTCCGGCCGGCCGGTTGGCGCGCCGGTGAGCCACCCGATGGTGGGCGGGTCGAAGCGCAGCTCCATGCGGGCGTTGAGCGTCATGTTGGACTCGGGCTTGGGGTCGGGCAGCCAGAGGCAGTCCTCGGGGGACGGCATGGCGGGGGGCTCGCCGGCCCAGACGGCGGGGGCGCCGTCGAGCGTCGCGGTGGTGATCAGCGCCTCCAGGTAGGCGGTGTCGCCCTGGACCAGGGTGGCGCGGGTCATCGCGGCGGTGCGCCCGGACTTGAGCGGTTCGAGGATCACCCGCGCGGGGCCGGTGACCGGCGCCCGCAGGAACTGCACCGACGTGGACACCGGGTGGTCGTACGGCGAGGCGTCGACGGCCGCGCGGAGCAGCGCCGCCATGAGGTAGCCGCCGTTGAGCCGGGTGCCGACCACGTAACCGGGGTCAAGGCACACGTCGTAGGTGGTCTCGTCGAGCCGGATCGCCTGGGTCGCCTCGTCGAACTTCGTCATGCGCGCGCTTGCCTCGCTCCGGGTACCGAATGTTGTTCTGGACCCCTACCTTAACGGAGGCCCGTCCCGGACGCGCGCCGGCCGCCCGCCCGCCGTGCGCGGCGGGGGACGGCCGGAAGACGCCATCAGGCCCTTGGGGAGCCGGTGATCAGGCCCAGAGCTGGCCTTCGAGGCGGTCCTCCGCCTCGTCGAGGGTGCCCTCGTAGGCGCCGGTCGACAGGTACTTCCACCCGCCGTCGGCCACGATGAACGCGATGTCCGCCCGCTCCCCCGCCTTGACGGCCTTGGCGGCCATGCCGAGGGCCGCGTGCAGGGCGCAGCCGGTGGAGATGCCGGCGAAGATGCCCTCGGCGGACAGCAGCTCACGGGTGCGGCGCAGGGCGTCCGCCGAGGTGACCGAGTAACGCGTGGTCAGCACGTCGGCGTCGTAGATCTCCGGGATGAAGCCCTCGTCGACGTTGCGCAGGCCGTACACCAGCTCGCCGTACCTCGGCTCGGCGGCGACGATGCTCACGCCGGGCACCCGCTCGCGCAGGAAGCGCCCCACGCCCATGAGCGTGCCGGTGGTGCCGAGGCCCGCGACGAAGTGGGTGATCGACGGCAGGTCCTCCAGCAGCTCGGGACCGGTGCTCTCGTAGTGGGAGCGCCAGTTGGCGGGGTTGCCGTATTGGTACAGCATCACCCAGGAGGGGTTCTCGGCGGCGAGCTGCTTGGCGACCCGCACGGCCTCGTTGGACCCGCCCGCCGCCGGGGAGGAGATGATCTTGGCGCCCCACATGCGCAGCAGCTGGCGGCGTTCCTCGGAGGTGTTCTCCGGCATGACGCAGATCAGCTTGTAGCCCTTGAGCCCGGCGGCCATCGCCAGCGAGATGCCGGTGTTGCCGGAGGTGGGTTCCAGGATGGTGCAGCCGGGGGTGAGCAGGCCGTCCTTCTCGGCCTCCTGGATCATCCACAGCGCCGGGCGGTCCTTGACCGAGCCCGTCGGGTTGCGGTCCTCCAGCTTGGCCCAGACGCGCACGTCCGGCGAGGGGGACAGCCTGGGCAGGCCCACGAGCGGGGTGCGCCCGACGGACTCGGTGAGCGATTCGAAACGCATGACGACTACCGCGCGCCGCCCGCGACCGCGGGCAGCACCGTCACGGTGTCGCCGTCGGCGACCGGGGTGTCCAGGCCGCCGAGGAACCGGACGTCCTCGTCGTTGAGGTAGACGTTGACGAAGCGGCGCAGGCCGCCGTCGTCCACGATGCGCGCCTTGAGGCCCGGGTGGCGGGTCTCGAGGTCGCCGATCAGGTCGGACAGGGTCGATCCGTCGGCGGGCACGGCCTTCGCGCCGTCGGTGTAGGTGCGGAGGATGGTCGGAATGCGAACCTCGATGGCCATCGCGGCAGGCTCCTCGGTCGGTGTCTGAATGTCGTCAGCGGTCGCCGGTGGGGGTCACCGGGCACCCAGCGGTTGTGAACACAAGGTGGTCGGCGGGGATTCCAGCGATCACGGACAGTCGTAGACGACGACGAAGGGGGTGTGCGCGAACAGGTGGTTCTGCACGGGCGACACGGGCGACACAGGCGACGAATGCCCCGCGCGCACCGGGGTGCTCGCCATCTCCGGGTCAGTCGTCAGCATGTACACAACTGTACAGCTTCCCGTCCAGCGCCCCCATGGCCGCCGTCCGCGCGGCCAGGAGGGCACTAGGGCGCGTCTAGCCGGCGATCTCCACCTTCTCCTCGGTGATCACGCCGTCCAGGATGCGGTACGAGCGGAACTGCACGTCATCGGGGTCGGCGGTGGACACCAGGACGTAGTGGGCGTTCGGCTCGGCCGCGTAGGAGACGTCGGTGCGCGAGGGGTACGCCTCGGTGGAGGTGTGCGAGTGGTAGATCACCACCGGCTCCTCGTCCCGGTCGTCCATCTCGCGCCACACCCGCAACTGCTCTCCGGAGTCGAAGCGGTAGAAGGTGGGGGAACGCTCGGCGTTCTCCATCGGCACGAACCTCTCGGGCCGGTCCGAGCCCACCGGCCCGGCGATCACCCCGCACGCCTCGTCGGGGTGGTCCGCCCACGCATGGGCGATGATCTTGTCGGCCAGCTCCCGTGCGATCGTCAGCATGCCTGGAAGTTACCAAAGCGCCCGGACGAGCGTGTCCTGCAGGTAGGTCAGCCAGTCGTAGGTGACGAACGCCGGATAGCGCGGGTCGTCGTCGCGCATCTCGGCCAGCTCCTCGTGGATCTCCTCGGTGACCTCGAGCCGCACGCCGAGGGCCAGCCGCACGTCGTTCAGCGCGCGCAGCCACGCCTCGGCCTGATCGCCGGTCAGCTCGACCCGGCCCTGCTCGGCGGTCTCCAGCAGGGTCTCGGCGTCGGCGCGCTTGCCGTCGCGCAGGGTCGCCTCGGTGTAGCGGCGGAACTCCGACGAGGCCTTGTCGTCGTCGGCGTACGCCGAGGGGAACAGCCTGGCGAGCACGGGGTCGGACGGCTCCTGCGCCGCCCCGATGCCGAGCGCCCGCTCCAGGGGATCGTCACCGGTCGGGCCGGGCTGCACCAGGCCGAGGATCTGGGTGACCAGGGAGCGCAGGATGGACGCCTCGCCGGCGTCCAGCTCGATGGCGACGCCGCCGCCCCGCACCGGGCGGAATCCGGTGCTCACGCCGAGTCCCGCTGGACGGTGGCCCACAGGCCGTAGGAGTGGAGGATCTGCACGTCGCGTTCCATCTCCTCGCGGGTGCCGCTGGCCACCACGGCCCTGCCCTTGTGGTGGACGTCGAGCATGAGCTTCTCGGCCTTGGCCTTCGGATAGCCGAAGACGGTCTGCAGCACGTAGGTCACGTACGACATGAGGTTCACAGGGTCGTTCCAGACGATGGTCAGCCACGGAAGATCGGGCCGGACGTCCATCTCGGGACGCGCGACTTCGGCTGGAGCGGTACTACCCACCTTCCCATCCTGCCCTACCCCGGTCGTACTCTTCGACTTGTGAAGATGCCCATGAGCGGCGCGTTGCTCACCGATCACTATGAGCTGACGATGCTCGAGGCGGCCCTCGGGAGCGGCGCCGCGCACCGCCGGGCGGTGTTCGAGGTGTTCGCCCGCCATCTCCCGCACGGCAGGCGGTACGGCGTGGTCGCGGGCACCGGCCGCGTCCTGGACGCGATCGAGGGGTTCCGGTTCGGTGCGGCCGAGCTGGATTTCCTGCGGCGCGGGCGGGTGGTGGACGAGCGCACGCTGGAGTTCCTGGCCTCCTACCGCTTCTCCGGGGACGTGCACGGCTACGGCGAGGGCGAGTGCTACTTCCCCGGCTCCCCGATCATGGTGGTGGACGGCACGTTCGCCGAGGCCGTGCTGCTGGAGACGGTGGTCCTCTCGATCCTCAACCACGACTCGGCGGTGGCCTCGGCGGCGTCCCGCATGGTGCGCGCGGCCGGGGAGCGGCCGATCATCGAGATGGGGTCGCGGCGCACCCACGAGGGGGCCGCGGTCGCGGCGGCGCGGGCGGCGTACCTGGCCGGGTTCGCGTCCACCTCCAACCTCATGGCCGGGAGCCTGTACGGCGTGCCGACGGCCGGGACGGCGGCGCACGCGTTCACGCTGCTGCACGACTCCGAGCACGACGCCTTCCAGGCGCAGCTGGACTTCCTCGGCACCGGCACGACGCTGCTGGTGGACACCTACGACGTCGCCAAGGCGGTGCGCACGGCGGTGGAGCTGGCCGGGCCGTCGCTCGGCGCGGTGCGGATCGACTCCGGGGACCTGGCCGCGTCGGCGCACGAGGTGCGGCGGCTGCTGGACGGGCTCGGCGCCACCGGCACCCGCGTCGTGGTCACCGGCGACCTCGACGAGTACGCCATCGCCGCGCTCGGTGCCGCGCCCGTGGACGGGTACGGCGTCGGCACCTCGGTGGTCACCGGCTCGGGGGCGCCGACCGCGTCGATGGTGTACAAGCTGGTGGCCCGGGAGGACGCCGCGGGGACGCTGCAGCCGGTGGCGAAGCAGTCGGTGGGCAAGCCGTCCAAGGGCGGGCGCAAGACGGCCTTCCGCGAGCTGGAGGACGGCGTCGCCGCCGGCGAGCTCGTCACCACCGTCCCCGGGTGCGCGACCCCGGCGGGCACCCGGCCGCTGCTGCGCCCGCTGGTGCGCGGCGGGGTGGTCGTCGGGCGCGAGCCGCTCGACGAGGCCCGGGAACGGCACCTGGCGTCGGTGGCGGAGCTGCCGAAGGACGCGCACCATCTGTCGGCAGGGGACGCGGCGATCCCCACCGTGTTCACCTGATCCCCCTGTGGTGGAAAGGACCTCGATGAAGACCACCCTGGTCATCGTGGACGTGCAGAACGACTTCTGCGAGGGCGGCAGCCTGGCCGTCCAGGGCGGAGCCGGTGTCGCGGCGGCCATCGGGCCGCACGCCGCCACCGGCGGGTACGACCACGTGGTGGCCACCCGGGACTACCACGTGGACCCGGGCGACCACTTCTCCGACCACCCCGACTACGCGCGCACCTGGCCCGCCCACTGCGTCGTGGGTACCGGCGGCGCCGCCTTCCACCCCTCCCTGGACACCTCGCGGGTCGAGGAGGTCTTCAGCAAGGGACGGCACAGCGCCGCGTACAGCGGGTTCGAGGGCCACGGCGCGGACGGCACGGGCCTGGCCGAGTGGCTGCGCTCCCGCGAGGTCGGCGCCGTGGACGTGGTGGGCATCGCCACCGACCACTGCGTGCGCGCCACCGCCCTCGACGCCGCCCGCGAGGGCTTCGCCGTCCGCGTCCTGCTCGACCTCACCGCCGGCGTCGCCCGTCCCACCACCGACGCCGCCCTGGACGAACTGCGCGCCGCCGGGGTGGAACTGGTCGGCACGCCGGTCGTCGCCCCGGCCTGACGGCGGGGAGACCGCCCCGCCTCACGGCGCGACAGGCCCCGGGACCTCCGCGTCGCGGGGGCCGGTACGCGGACTTCTGGTCCGCGGGTCGCGGGGGCCGGTACGCGAACTCCCGGTCCGCGGGTCACGGGGGCCGGTACGCGGACTCCCGGTCCGCGGGTCGCGGGGGCCGGCCCGAGGATCGCGGGGGCCGGTACGCGTCATCGTCCGCGCTGGGTGGCCCACTTGCGGATGGTGTCGATGCGCTTGCGGATCTCTTCGGCGGACGCCTGCGCGATGGGAGGGCCGCCGCAGACGCGGCGGAGCTCGGCGTGGATGACGCCGTGCGGCTGGCCGGTGCGGTGGTTCCAGGCGCCGACCAGGCCGTTCAGCTCCTTGCGCAGGGCCGCGATCTCCTCGTGCGGGGCGAGCACGGGCTCGGGACGCGGCTCGGCGCTCTGGCGGCGCCGGGCGGCCTGCTGGTCGGCCTGGTGCTTGCGCAGCAGGACGGCCACCTGGTCGGGCTCCAGCAGGCCGGGCAGGCCGAGGAAGTCCTCCTCCTCAGGGGAGCCGGGCTCGGCGCCGGTGCCGAACTCGCCGCCGTCGAACAGCACCCGGTCGAACGTGGCGGACGCCTCCACGGTCTCGAACGGCAGCTCGTCGCCGAGGACGTCGGGATTGTCCTTCTTCTGCTGGGCCTCCTCGACCAGGAAGTCGTCCAGCCCCTCCTCGGGCAGCTTGCGGTCGAGCACGTGGTCGCGCTCGGCCTCCATCTCGCCCGCCAGGCCCATCAGGGTGGGCACCGACGGCAGGAACACCGACGCGGTCTCGCCCCGTTTGCGCGCCCGGACGAAACGCCCCACCGCCTGGGCGAAGAACAGCGGCGTGGAGGTGCTGGTGGCGTAGACCCCGACCGCGAGGCGGGGGATGTCGACGCCCTCGGACACCATGCGCACCGCCACCAGCCAGCGTTCCTCCGAGGCGGTGAACTGCTTGATCTTTGCGGAGGCGCCGGGGTCGTCGGACAACACGACCGTCGCGCCCTGGCCGGTGATGTCGCGCAGGTGGCGGGAGTAGGCCCTGGCGGTCTCGTGGTCGCTCGCGATCACCATGGCCCCGGCGTCCGGGACGCCCCGGCGCACCTCGGTGAGGCGCTTGTCGGCCGCCATGAGCACCTGGCGGATCCAGTCGCCCTTGGGGTCGAGCGCGGCGCGCCACGCCTGGCCGAGCTGGTCCTTGGTGAGCGGGGTGCCGAGCGTCGCGGTGATCTCGTCCCCCGCGCGGGTGCGCCAGCGCATCTCCCCCGCGTACGCCAGGAAGATCACCGGGCGGACCACGCCGTCGGCCAGCGCGGGGGCGTAGCCGTAGGAGTAGTCGGAGACGCTGCGCCGCACGCCCTCGCCGTCCTCGGCGTAGGTGACGAACGGGATGGGGTTGGTGTCGGAGCGGAACGGGGTGCCGGTGAGGGCGAGCCTGCGGGTGGCGGGCTCGAAGGCGTCGCGCACGCCTTCGCCCCAGGACTTGGCGTCGCCCGCGTGGTGGATCTCGTCGAAGATCACCAGCGTCTTGCGGGCCTCGGTGCGGGCCCGGTGGAGCGCGGGGTGCATCGCCACCTGGGCGTAGGTCACCGCGACGCCGAGGTAGTCCCGGGAGGTGGCGCCCTGGCTGTTCTTGAACTCGGGGTCGATGGCGATGCCGACCCGCCCGGCGGCGTCGGCCCACTGGCGCTTGAGGTGCTCGGTGGGGGTGACGATGGTCACCGCCCGCACCACGCCTCGCGCGAGCAGCTCGCTGGCGATTCGCAGCGCGTAGGTGGTCTTGCCGGCGCCGGGGGTGGCGACGGTGAGGAAGTCGCGCGTCTCGCGCCGGAAGTAGAGGTCGAGCGCCTCCTGCTGCCAGGCGCGCAGCCGGGGCGCGGTGCCCCAGGCGGCTCGGTCGGGATAGGAGGGGGACAGGTGGGACGCGGCGAAATTGCTCACGCCACCCCCCGCGGCGGGTGCCCGGGAGAAGGCAGGCGGGACGCGGCGGGCAAGCTCAACGCCGATCTCCTCCTCCAAGGACCTTTCCCGGCAGCCGGGGCGGGACCCCGGCTCATGATCGTGTCGTCGCGCTCGTTTCGCACCCTCACAGTGAAGCCACGATAGTGGGGACCACCGACAAGACGTGCCGTCCCCCGCGGATCCGCCGGGGCCCCGCCGCCGCGCACGCCGGTGACCTGCTACTTCAGCAACGCGAGTACGCCGTCTATCTCGGCGCGCCGCCGCGGGTCGTCCGGCTGGACCATCCCGACGATCACCACGCTGGCCTTGTCCCCGCCCTCCTTGGTCAGCACCGTCACCCGCAGGTACGCCGGGCGGTTCACCACGTCGCTGTAGCCCGCCCGCAGCGCCCGGGAGTGGCCGGTGTACCCGCCGGTCTCCACCGGGCGGTCGTCCACCACGTCCACGGTGTCGCCGTGCAGCAGGAGCCGCGCGTACAGCTCGGTGAGCGACAGTGTGGCCGCGCGGGGGCCGGAGACCGCGACGGAGTCGCCCGGCCTGGTCATCACGATGGCCGCCCCGCCGTACACGGCCGCGGAGGTGAAGCCGGTCACCGGGGGGACCGCGCCGGCGCGCCACCCGGGCGGCATGAAGTAGGTGACCCCGGCGAGGCCGTCCGTCACGGTCAGCCGGGTGGTGTCGGGCGCGTTCACCCGGCTCACGACCGTGGACACCACCAGGGCGACCACGGTGATCCCCGCCGCTACCGAGCCGAGCACGATGGCGAGCCGCTGCGCCCACAGCGGCACCCGGATGCCGGACGGCGCGGCGGGCGCGCCGTACAGCCGGGCCGAGGGGGGCAGGCCCTCCTGCTCGCGCGGCGGCCACGCGGACTCGCCGTACGGCCGGCGTTTCGTACGGTGCTCCTCCACGGCGTCTCCTCCCGGTGCCTTCGAGTATCGGCTCCCGGGGCGCCCCCGCGTCAACGACCCGCGACGGCCGGTATCAGACGGGCGGGGAACGGAATGCTGTCCACATGTCCCGCATGCGAACGGCCTGCCCGGCGGTGAACTCGCTCATGCAGGCGTCGGTGGTGTAGTCCATGAAGTTGTGAATGGGGTCCTCGCCGGGGTCGGGGCAGGTGTCCTTGTCCTGCGGGCAGCCCTGCGTGGACTGCCCCTCGGGCGGAGTGTCGTCGACCTGGTCGCCGGGCGGGGAGCAGCCGTTCTCGAAGGTGTGCAGCAGACCGAGCCAGTGGCCGATCTCGTGCACCCCCGTGTATCCCTTGCCGAAGGCGAGCAGCGCGCCACCGGGCAGGGTGCGCCAGTCGATCACGACGCCGTCCAGGGCGGGCCTGCGCCTGTACCAATGGGGGTAGGTCGAGAAGCCGAGCACCCTGTCGCCGGGCTGGGCGACGTACAGGTTGAGGGTCTCGGGGCCGCCCTTGCGCAGCCTGGTCTTCATCGCGGCCTCGTTGCCCAGCGGGTCGCGGAACCAGGTGGGTTCCTCGGTGCGGGTCACGCCGCGCAGCGTGAACCTGATGCCGGTGTCCACCCCGCCGAGCCGCCCGCCGTACGCGGCGTTGAGCGCCTCCACCTGCGGGGCGATCGCGCCCTCGCTCGCGCCGAGCCTGCCCTCGGTGAGGACGTGCACCCACACGGGCACGACGATCGACGTGGCCGGGGACGTCTTGGCGGCACGCAACCGCGCCCGCATGGCGGCGAGCATGCGGGCCGCCTCGCCGGGATCGGGGGTGTACGGCTCGGGCGGGCGCGCACCGGCACGCTGCGGGCCGGCGCACGGGCGGCCGTGCCCGGCCCGGGCGGGCCCTGGCACGGCGCCGAGCGCGAACAGGCACACCAAGGACACGGCCATCGCCCGCCTGACCATGCACTCCCCCGTCGTCGCAGGTCCGGAGTGCTGACGCTAACCCCGCGGACGCCCCGGCGGGGGGAGTGACACTCAGTCGCCGGACTCGCCCTTGGGGAGCCCTTCGTAGATGTCCTTGCACTCCGGGCAGACCGGGTAGCGCTTCGGATCACGGCTCGGCACCCAGATCTTGCCGCACAGGGCGCGGATCGGGGTGCCGGTGACCATGCTCTCGGTGATCTCGTTCTTGTCCGCGTAATGCGAGAACCGCTCGTGATCCCCCTCGTCGCCGTGCGAGAGGTTCGGGCGGACTTCGCTCTCGGGAAGGATCTTCGTGCTCACGGGAAACGAGTCTACGTGCGTCCGGCCTCAGCCCGCGTGCACGGGCATGTCGGTCTTGCGGCCCGCCCTGACGAACAAGGCCAGCCCCGCGGCCACGACCGCGACCACGACGGCCACGGTGAAGCCGAAGTGCATGCCGTCCAGGAAGGACAGGTGCGCGGCCGAGGTGAGCGCGTCCGCGACCGGCTGCGGCGTGCCCGGCGGGACCGGGGCGATGCCGAGGGACACCGGGCCCTTCAGCGCGTCGATCTGGGCGGGGGTGCTCGGGATGTTCCCGGACGCCAGGTGGCCGGGCAGCACGTCCGCGACCTTGGCGGTGATCAGCGCGCCGAGCACCGCGGTGCCGAGCGAGCCGCCGACCTGCATGGCGGACTGCTGCATGCCGCCCGCGACGCCGCTGAGCTCCACCGGGGAGTTGCCCACGATGACCTCGGTGGCGCCGACCATGACCGGGGAGAGGCCGAAGGCGAGCAGCGCGAACGGGATCGCGGTGTCGATGTACCCGGCCTCCAGTCCCAGGCGGGACAGCAGGAGCATCGAGGTCGCGGTGATCAGCATGCCGACCGCGATCGGGATCCTCGGCCCGAACCTGGTCAGCGCGACGCCCGCCAGTGGGGAGGCGACGATCATGCCGGCGCTCATGGGCAGCATGCGCATGCCCGACTCCAGCGGGGACAGGCCGTGCACGCCCTGGAAGTAGAAGGTCAGGAAGAACATCGCGCCGAACATCGAGAAGGCCATCAGCACCATGAGAACCGTTCCGATGGAGACCGAGGCGTTGCGGAACAGGCCGAGAGGCAGCAGCGGCTCGGCGGCCCTGCCCTGCCAGAACACGAAGGCGGCACCGAAGATCACCGCAGCCGCGGCGAACGCGATCGTGCGGCCGTCGCCCCAGCCGTACTCGGGGGCCTTGATGATCGCCCAGACCAGGCAGAACATCGCCACCGACAGCAGGACGACACCCGGGATGTCGATCTTGGACAGGGACTCGGCCCTGCTCTCCCTGATGACCCACAGACCGACCAGGAGCGCCACGACGCCGACCGGGACGTTGATGAAGAAGACCGACTGCCAGCTGACGTTCTCCACGAGCAGGCCGCCGACGATGGGGCCCGCGGCGCTGGACACGCCGATCGCGGCGCCCCAGATGCCGATGGCCATGTTCAGTCGCTCGGCGGGGAACGCGGCGCGCAGCAGCGCCAGGGCGGCGGGCTGGAGCAGCGCGCCGAACAGGCCCTGCAGGACGCGCAGGCCGATGAGCACGCCGATGGACGAGGTGAGGCCGATGGCGAGCGAGGTCAGCGCGAAGCCAGCGATGCCGACGACGAAGACCCGCTTGTGGCCGAACAGGTCGCCCAGCTTGCCCGCGGTGATCAGGAAGACCGCGAGGGACAGCAGGTAGCCGCTGGTGACCCACTGGAGGTCGGAGAGCGAGGCTCCGAGATCCTGGCCGATGACCGGGTTGGCGATGGCGACGACGGTGCCGTCGAGCATCACCATGATCACACCGAGTGCGACGGCGAGGAGTGTGAGCCACGGATGGCCGTGGCCACGTCTGACGGGCGCGTCGGGGCGCGCGGCCAGCGCTTGTGCCATGGAGAGGTCCCCCTGTATCTATCTCTGTCAGCAGACGGTAATTTATGGCAGTCCGTGACATATGACAAACACTTTTATCCGACACATGGTGACTTGTGGCATAATATGTCGCGAAGATGTCCAGGAGGTGTCCGCCATGGGTCTACGCGAGCGCAAGAAGCACCAGACCCGGCAGGCGCTGATCGACACCGCCTTCGACCTGTTCCTCATCCAGGGCTTCGAGGCCACCACCGTCGACCAGATCGCCGCCGCCGTAGAGGTCTCGCCCCGCACCTTCTTCCGCTACTTCGGCAGCAAGGAAGACCTCGCGCTCGACTTCACCGCGGAGTACGACGAACGCATCACGGCCGCGCTGGCGGCCCGCCCCGACGACGAGGCGCCGCTGGCCGCGCTGGTCGGCGCGTACCGGGAGTTCACGCGGGCCATGGAGGGCAAGAGCGACTCCGCGGAGGACTTCGAGCGCTTCGTCAAGCACCGGCGGGTCATCGACGCCAACCCCGGGCTGCTGGCGGCGAGCTTCGCGCGGATGTCCGAAGTGGAGGAGAAGCTGAGCGAGGAGATCGCCCGCCGCCTCGGCGCCGACCCCGGCGACCTGCGTCCGCGGCTGCTGGTGGCGTTCGTCACCTCGGCCGTGCGGGTGGGGTTCGCGTGCGCGGTCGAGGGACAGGGCCCGCGGGCCCTCGCGGCCGACGTGGAACGCAGCCTCGACCTCGCCGAGGCGGTACTGACCCCCGGCGCGGGCCGTCTCCTGGTCTAGTTGAGCTTGGGGTCGTCCGGGCAGGTGGCCACGAAGGCCAGTTCCCCGGGCTGGCGGCGCAGCACCGAGCGCCACAGGTTGGCCGGGCTGGAGTCGAAGGTGTCGCCCGGCTCGGCCTCCACGACGTACCACGAGCCGTCCCGGATCTCGGCCTCCAGCTGACCCGCCGTCCAGCCCGCGTACCCGGCGAAGATACGCATCTGGGTGATCTCGCCGGCCAGGATCTCCGGCGGCGCGTCCAGGTCGACCGTGCCGAGCTTGGACACCGCCGAGGTGCCCGCGTGCAGACGCCGCCAGCCGAGCGGCTCCTGCCCGCTCGGCACCGCGGCCAGCGCCAGCGCGCTGTCGGTCTGGACCGGCCCTCCTTCGAACAGGACGGGCGGGCCGCTGACGAGTGCGTCCCAAGAGGGCAGAACCTGGGTGACGGTGACCTCGCTGGGCCGGTTGAGCATGACGCCGAGGGTGCCGCCGTCGTCGTCGTGTTCCAGTATCAGCACGACACCACGCCGGAAGTTGGGGTCGTCCAGCAGTGGCGTCGCCACCAGCAGCCTGCCGACGTAGATCGCCTCCGCCATGCATCCATCATGACGTGTGATGCCCGGAACGCGCGCCCACCCCCAGCCACATTAAGGCTTTCGCCTCACGCCACGTTACGCCCGGCAGGTAACTGGGCACGTAGAGTGACGAAGATCGGAGGGAACCTTGCGCGCACCGCGCCGTCACACCAGAGGAGGCCCCGCATGAGCCCTGTCCTACTCGTGCCGTTCACGGCTCCCGGAGACCGGGCATGAGCCCCGCCGCCCCTGTGACGACCGCGGCGCCCGGAGGTGTGGCATGAGCCCCGTCCTCCTTGTGACGATCGTGGCGATCGGCGCCGCCGCCGCCGGTTTCCCGGCCGCCCGCGCCTCGCACGCCGCCGGCTCCGACGACCCCCGCGACCACCGCATCGGCGTCTCCGTCACCCGGGTCGACTGCCCCGCCGGCCGCGCCGAGGTCGTCATGAACGCCCCCCGCGACCGCGACGCCGCCGAGTACTCCGTCCACCAGGACGGCAAGCTCATCCGCAACGGCCTCCTGTGGCCCGGCGTCGAACGCACCATCCCCGTCCACGTCGACCCCCAGGACACCGACCGCGTCGGCGTCACCATCGAGGGCCAGGGCACCACCACCTACCGCCTCCGCTCCACCTGCGACTCCCGCGAGGACTCCTACGCCGAATACCAGGCCTCCTCCTACCGCCACGAGGAAAGCAGCTCGGACGACTCCCGCGACTCCGCCACCTCCACCCGCGGCCACCACCACAACCCCCTGATCCGCCACGGCTACCGCTACAACCCCCTGATCCGCGGCAGCCTCCCCCACACCGGCCCCCCCACCGACTTCTACGCCAAGGTGGCCACCGCCCTAGGCCTGACCATCTCCGGCTCCCTACTCCTCTGGCTAGCCCTCCTCTGGCCCCACCCCACCCCCCGAGGCCTCCACCCCCACATGACCCTCCGCCCCTGCACCCGCCGCCGCCCCACATGACGAAAACCCAGAAATGTCAGGTCCGGCCGGCACCCGCCCCCCGGCGCTCCAGCACCCGGGCCAGCCGCTTCTCCAGCATCGCCCGGCAGTCCGGCCACTCGTCCGCGATGATCGAGTAGACCGCGGAGTCCCGAAGCCGCCCGTCCTCACCCGGCGCCCGCGACCGGGACCAGTTCCGCAGCACACCTTCGAGCCGCGCCCCCACACTCTCGATCGCGCCCCGCGACCGCTCGTTCCGCGCGTCCGTCTGGAGATCGACCCGAGCCACCCCCCAGCTCTCGAACACATGCCGGAACAGCAGGAACTTGGCCTCCAGGTTCACCCCGGTCCCCTGCGCCGACGCCGCGAGCCACGTCGACCCCACCTCGACCGCGCACAACTCCCCCCGCCCCGGCCACAACCGAGGATCACAGTAAGCAGTGACCCCCACCACCCGCCCCGACCCCTTCTCCACCTGCGCGTACGGAGCCAGTTCCCCAGCCGCCGCCCGAGCGAGCCGCCCGTCGACATACCCCTCCACCTCCGAAGCCCGAGGCACCCACGTAAACCCATACGCCTCGCGCCCCTCCTCCACCGCCACCACCAGTTCGTCCACATGCCGCCGCCCCAACGGCTCCAGCCGCACCAGCACCCCATCCAGCAACGGCCCCTCAAATTCGAACCCCATCGCCCTCATTCCTCCCAAGCCGCGAAACGCCACTCCGCCACAAACCGAGCGGTCACAATAGTCGGCCCCGCGACACCGCGATAAGACGACAGCCGAAGCCCGTCACGAGAGCGGCGTCCCGCTTCGGCGGCTTGGAAGCAATGATGTCCGGAGCATTGCCTCGCGAGGTGGTCGGCGGATCACTCGCTGTGCGATTATCGCACCATGAGTTCGCTTGACTGGGTCGCGATCGGGGAACGGGTTCGCGAATCACGGCTGGCCATGCGGCTTTCCCAGGAACAGCTGGCCGAGAGGATCGGTCTCGATCGGACCATGGTCAGCAAGATCGAGGCCGGTGGCAGGCGTCTGGACGCGCTGGAACTCGTGCGGGTGGCAAGCGCACTCGATCTTCCGATCGCGCACTTCATCAGTGCGCCGCCAGCGGTGATGTCCCACCGCGCGCCCTTGGCCGAGGACACCACCACAGACGCCGCGCAGGCCTCGTATCGCATCGACGCCGCGCTGGCCTCGTGGATTCGTGACATCCGGCTCCTCGTCTCCCTGGGGACGCTCCGGCCGAACCCGATCAAGCGATACCCGGACAGGGTCGACGGGCGTGCGGCCGCGGTGGCCGCCGCGCGGTGGCTGAGAGATGAGCTCGGCCTGGGGAGCCGGCCAATCGAGTCGCTCGTCGACCTCTGCGAGCAGAGCGGGCAGTACCTGCTGCTGACAGACCTTCCGGGGGACGGCGCCTCAGCCGTGGACGGTGACGTGGCGGCAGCCGTGATCAGCGTCAGTGGCGACCCCGGCCGTCGTCGCGCGACCGCGGCCCACGAACTCGGCCACCTCATACTCGGCGATGAGTACTCGAGCGACCTGGGAGTAAGCGCCTCCCGTGAGGACCGCGAAGCGGTGGTGAACGTCTTCGCCGCGGAACTCCTCCTCCCGGTCGCCGCCATCAGCCGGGCATGGGTGGAGCGCGGACCCTGCAGATCCACGCTCATCCGCCTGGCGGCCGAACACCGGACATCCTGGAGTCTCGCCCTCCGGCAGGCGACCACGGCCGAAGCGATAGGCAAAGCCGAGGAAACGAAGCTACGTGCCTGCCCTCCGACATACGCCGAATTCAGGGACGCGCTGGGTTGGACCCCCCAGCCGGACCTCGACTCCATCCGCGTCCCCCCAGGCTTCGCGCACGCCGTGATGCTGGCCTACCGGGACCACCACATCACCAGCCGTCGAGCCGTGGAACTCATGCACGGGCAGTTAAACAACGAAACCGACCTGCCTCCAAGCGGCGACGAGGACGACGCCCCATGACGACGGCGAGGCCGGACGACCCGTTGCCACCGCTCGTAGCGGACGCCATGGTGATCCTTCACTTCGCGAAAGCCGATCGTCTCGATGTACTCGGCGCCTGCGTGATGGAGATGTCCACCACCTACATCGTGGTGGAAGAGGTCACCAGGCATGTCGATCGGTATCCGTCGCTGACGTCACCGGCCAAACTCGAATGGCTACGGGTCCTGCCGCAGGACACCGACGAAGACCTGCTTGCCTTCGACAAGTGGGTCACCTTGCTCGGCGCCGGAGAACACGACCTCGGCGAAGCCAGTGTGTTCGCGGCCGCGGAAACCCATCGACTCGTCGTGCTCACCGACGACCGTGACGCGACCAGAGTCGGACGGCGTCACGGCCTGGAGATTCACGGCACCGTATGGTTGCTGACCCGGCTGTACGCGCTCAGAAAGCTGACGCTGGTGGAAATCTGCGGGCATGTCGATGCTCTGCGAGCGTCTGGGATGCGCCTGCCGTGCACCGGTACCGAGCTCTCGCGGTGGGCGGGAGAGCGAGGGCTTCTCTAGGCTCTTCTCCCCCCAGCTCTCCTCCTGCGGAGACCTCGACCAGGGAGGTTGCTCGGAAGACGGCGCAGAGCACGGGATGAGGGTGACGTCGAGGTGGAGGGCGGCATCGCCGTCATCACCATCAACTGTCCCAGGTAGGGGGTGCGGGGGCGGAGCCCCTGCCTTGGGGTTTGGGGCGGGAGCCCCAATGAGGGCAGTCCGAGCGCTCTTTTGCTTCACCTTGCGCACAAAATCGGTTAAGGGTGAGTAGCAGGGTTTTTCTGCGGGTGGGGCTTATTTGTGGGCAGCGAGAAATGGGCCCGCCGTGGGTGGGTGGGGCTGGGGGGGTCAGGCTTCGGTTAGGCCTCGGACTCGGCCGCCGGCGCTTTTGCTTACGGCGGAGGCGACTGTGGTGGAGACGTCGGGGTGGAAGACGCTGGGGATTATGTAGTTGGGGCCCAGTTCTTCGGGGGAGACGACGCCGGCCAGGGCGGTGGCGGCGGCCAGGAGCATGGACTCGGTCACGGTGCGGGACTGGGAGTCCAGGAGGCCGCGGAAGACGCCGGGGAAGGCCAGGACGTTGTTGATCTGGTTGGGGTAGTCGGAGCGGCCGGTGGCGACTACGGCGGCGTGTTCTCTGGCGTCGTCGGGGGAGACCTCGGGGTCGGGGTTGGCGAGGGCGAAGACCACGGCGGAGTCGGCCATGGTGGCGATGTCGTCGCCGGTGAGGATGCCGGGGGCGGAGACGCCGATGAAGACGTCGGCGCCCTTGACGGCGCCGCGCAGGTCGCCGCCGTAGCCCTCGGCGTTGGTGTTCTCGGCGATCCAGCGCAGGGAGTCGTCGAGGTCGTCGCGGCCCTTGTGGACGGCGCCGAGGTAGTCGCAGACGACGACGTGGCGGGCACCGGCGGCGAGGAGCAGGCGCAGGACGGCGGTGCCGGCGGCGCCGGCGCCTGCCATGGCGATGCGGACGTCGGGCAGGGACTTGCCGACGACGCGCAGGGCGTTGGTGAGGGCGGCGAGGACGCAGATCGCGGTGCCGTGCTGGTCGTCGTGGAAGACCGGGATGTCCAGCATGTCGCGCAGGCGGCGCTCGATCTCGAAGCAGCGCGGCGCGGAGATGTCCTCGAGATTGATGCCGCCGAAGCCGGGGGCGATGCAGCGGACGACCTCGACGATGGTGTCGACGTCCTGGGTGTCCAGGCAGATGGGCCAGGCGTCGATGCCCGCGAAGCGCTTGAACAGGGCGGCCTTGCCCTCCATGACCGGTAGCGCGGCGGCGGGGCCGATGTTGCCGAGGCCGAGCACCGCCGAGCCGTCGGTGACGACGGCCACGGTGTTGCGCTTGATGGTGAGGCGCCGGGCGTCCTCGGGGTTGCGGGCGATGGCCAGGGACACCCGGGCGACGCCGGGGGTGTACGCCATCGACAGCTCGTCACGGGTGCGCAGCGGCACCTTGGACTGCATCTCGATCTTGCCGCCGAGGTGCATGAGGAACGTGCGGTCGCTGACCTTGTGCAGGACGACCCCGCCCACCTGGCCCAGGCTGTCGACGATGGCCTGCGCGTGCTCGGTGTCCTTGGCGGCGCAGGTGACGTCGATGCGCAGGGTCTCGTGCCCGGCGGTGGTGACGTCGAGGGCGGTCACCACTCCCCCGGCGTTCTCCACGGCGTGGGTGAGCTGGCTGACGGCCTTGCCCCCCGCCGGGACCTCGAGACGGACGGTGATCGAGTAGGACACGCTCGGCACGGTCGCCACGTCAATCCGCTCCTTTGCGGTGTGTGTGGTCGCGCTCGCTCGGGTGCCCGTGATCGCGCATCCGGCCAGCCTGCACATTCGGGGGATATCCATCGTGCCAGACCAGGCCTAGCGCTCACGCCGTCCCTGTGGACGGCCCCCGTGAACTCCGGGGTGGACCCCCAGCGGTCAGAAGAGGGCGTTGGCGAGATCCCGGCGGGCCTTGGCGACGACCGGGTCGCCGGGGGGCAGGGCGTCGAAGAGGCCGAGCAGGTGACGGCGGGTGCGGTCGCGGTCGTCGCCGGAGCTGCGGCGGATCAGGCCGATGAGCCGGGCGAACGCGGCCTCCGGCATGCCGCTCAGCATCTCGACGTCCGCGGCCTGGGCCTGCGCCTCCACGTCCTTGGGGTCGGCGGCGGCCCGGTCGATCACCCCGCGGGGGTCGAGGTCCTGGGTACGGCGGATGAGGCCGACACCGGCCAGGCCGATCTTGGCGTCCTGGTCGGCGGGCGAGCGGGCGAGCAGCCGCTCGTACGCCGCCGCGGCGGCGTCGAGGTCGCCCTCGTCGACGGCCTTCTCGGCGGCGAGGAGGTCGGGGTCGACCTGGGGCTGGGGCGCCTCGGCATCGGCTTCGCCGGGGGGCTGCTCGCCGCCCGGCTGGAGGTACTGCGCCAGCGCGGTCATGAGTTGGTCGAGCCATTGCCGCACCTGTGCCTCGGGCAGCGCGCCCTGGAAGCCGGTGACGGCCTGTCCCTGGAACACTGCGAGGACGGTGGGGATGCTCTGCACCTGGAGCGCGCCGCTGATCTGCGGGCTCGCGTCCACGTCGACCTTGGCGAGGACCCAGCGTCCGGCGGCCTCGGCGGCGAGCTTCTCCAGGATGGGGCTGAGCTGCTTGCATGGTTCGCACCAGGTCGCCCAGAGGTCGAGGATCACCGGCACCCGCATGGAGCGCTCGATCACCTCGGTGGCGAAGGTGGCGTCGGTGACGTCGATGACCGTCCCCCCCGCGGCGGGGGGTGTGGCGCCCTGCGCCGGCGCCTGGGCCGCCGCCGCCTCGCGGCGGGCCTGCGCCTCCAGGGCCTGCTTGCGCGCGCCGAGGTCCACGGCCCCTTGCAGCGATGCCGGTCGAGTGAAGTCCGCTGGGCTCATACCCCAATCCTGCCGCATCCACCGGGTGCTCAGCGTCGCCCGGGGGCGCCTGAGCCCGATTCGCCCGCCGCTATGTCACACCTTTATCGCAAATCCTCACGGGACTGTCACGAACCGGGGTTATCCCGAAATATGAACTCCGCAGAAGTTCAGCTCACTTGGAGGTGGGTGTTGAGACGCGTCATCGTCGTAGCTGCGGCTACCGCACTGATCGCGGCAGTGGCGGCCAACCCGGCGCAAGCTGGACCAACAAAGGCCGCGCCGGCGACCACGACCCAGTACGTCGTCCTGTACAAGGAAGGTGCCGTTGCCGCCGACGCCCAGAAGGCGATCGAGGCGGCGGGCGGCAGCGTCCTCAAAGTGAACACCGCGGTCGGACTGGCCACGGTGTCAACGCAGAACCCGGGCTTCGCTGATGCGGTCAGGGCCAGCGGCGCCGTCGATGGCGTCGCGCACGACCGCAGCATCGGCAGCGTCCCCAAGAGCGCGAGGGCGAGTGACGCCGCCCGCGCGGCCGAGCTGGCCAAGGCAGTGGAGAAGGAAGGCCGGGGCCACGGCGGCCCGCTCAACCACGGCCGCAACGACAAGGCCGAACCGCTCTCGGACCTTCAGTGGGACCTGAAGCAGATCCACGCGAACGAGGCCCACAAGTACGAGAAGGGCGACAAGCAGGTGGTGGTCGGTGTCATCGACACCGGCGTCGACGGTTCGCACCCCGACATCGCCCCCAACTTCAACCGCGCCCTGAGCCGCAACTTCACGACCGACGTCCCCGTGGACGCCAACGGCGACCCGGTCGACGGCCCCTGTGAGGAAGAGGCCGACCACTCCTGCAGCGACGCGCCGGACGTGGACGAGAACGGTCACGGCACGCACGTGGCGTCCTCGATCGCCTCCCCGATCAACAAGCTCGGTGTCGCCGGTGTCGCCCCCAACGTCACCGTCATCAACATCCGCGCCGGCCAGGACTCGGGTTACTTCTTCCTGCAGCCGAGCGTGGACGCCCTGACCTACGCCGGTGACGCCGGTGTCGACGTGGTCAACATGAGCTACTACATCGACCCATGGCTGTTCAACTGCACCGACAACCCGGCCGACTCGCCCGAGGACCGGGCCGAGCAGGCCACGATCATCAACGCGACCCAGCGCGCCCTGAACTACGCGCACCGCAAGGGCGTCACCCTGGTCGGCGCCGCGGGCAACCAGGCCGGTGACTACACCAAGAACTACACCGACAACACCAGCCCGGACTTCGCCGGCCAGCCCGGCGAGGCGCCCTACACGCGCACCATCCCGCCGAGCTGCCTGTCCCTGCCCGGCGAGGGTGAGCACGTGATCTCGGTGTCCGCCATCGGCATCAGCAAGCGCAAGTCGTACTACTCCAGCTTCGGCAACGGCTACGTCGACGTCGCCTCCCCCGGCGGCGACACGTACGACACGCCGACCAACACGCGGGACGTCACCAAGGCCACGCTGTCGGCCTATCCCAAGTCGCTCGCCATCGCCAACGGCGAGATCGACGCGGCCGGGAACCCGACGGTGGACTACGTGGTGAAGGACTGCAAGGGCTCCACCTGCGCGTACTACCAGTACCTTCAGGGCACGTCCATGGCCTCGCCCCGCGCGGCCGGCGTCGCGGCGCTCATCGTCAGCAAGTACGGCACCCGTGACTGGCGCAACGGCGGCAAGACCATGTCCCCGGACCTGGTCGAGGGGGTCCTGAAGGCCACGGCCACCAAGACCGCCTGCCCCACCCCGCCCGCCTACACCTACACCCGCATCCTGCCCAACGGGACCACCGTGACGGCGACGCACGTCTGCGAGGGAAGCACCTGGTCCAACGGCTTCTACGGCAAGGGCATCGTCGACGCCCTGCGCGCCGTCGGCCACTGAAGCACTGACCGGTCACCGGCACACGGCCGGTGACCGGAGCACCCCGGAAGGGGCCCGTCCTCCCAGGGCGGGCCCCTTCTGCCGTCTCGGCACGGCGGCGTCCCCGTGCGGCGTCCCGGTGCGGCGGGCCCGGAACGCGCCCTACGCGTCGGAGCGCGCGGTCTCGTCGGGGGCCGGGAAGTCACCCGCCGCGACCCTGATGGTGCGCAGCAGGTCGAACATGTGCACCAGGTCCGGCTCGCCGTACATGCCCAGGCAGAAGTCGGCGGCCATGAGGTCGTCGGTGGCGCGCTTGACGACCTCGCGCCCCTTCTCGGTGATCTGGGCGAGGATGCCGCGCCCGTCGTCGGGGTTGCGCACCCGGCGCACCAGCCCGGCACGTTCCAGGCGGTCGACGGTGTTGGTGACGCTGGTCGGGTGCACCATCAGCCGTTCGCCGATCCGTGACAACGCCAGCGAACCGGTACGGCTGAAGGTGAGCAGCACGAGCGCCTCGTAGCGCGCGAAGGTCAAGTCGTGCGGGCGGAGCAGCGTGTCCAGTTGCCCGAGCAGGATCTGGTGCGCTCTCATGATCGAGGTGACGGCTGCCATGGCGGATGACGGCCCGAAGTGCACGCGCCACGTGTCGGCGGCGCGCTCGATTGGGTCGAAGGGCAGGTTGAGCGGCTTAGGTACACCGATTGACACACGCTTACGCTAGCGCCTGCCGCGACCACTGACACAGGGTGACCGGAATTCCATTTGGTACCCAAGAAGCGGGACGCCAAACATCACGCTCCGTTATGGTTGGCACGTCAAGAGGTGAGGCGCGGCAAAGCCCGACCCAAAGCACGGGGAAAGCCCTGCCGTCCGACGCGAGGCACGACTACGTGATCCCGTGGACGGACCGGCGGGGCGAGGCGGCCGGGCGAGGGGATGCCAAGGGGCCGGCATCCGAGTGGCGCGCCGCTCATCCAGGCACGGGGGGTCCTTGCAAGTGAACTACACGAACACCGCGCGGGCGGCGTGGCCGGTCATCCGGTCCACGCGGGGCCGTGCTTGAGCATAGGGGCGTTTCACGGGAGGAGCTGAAGCACAGCGCGCTGGTGGCGGTAGGAACGCTGCTCGCGCTGGGCCTGCTCGCCGCGTGGAGCGTCCTGATTCCTGGTGTCTCCGCATGGGAGAACATCGTCGTCGCCGTCATCGGGTCGCTACGTCTGACCGGCCCGGTCGCCGCCGCCTTCGGCGCGTGGGTCGCGGTGCGCGCCCGTCGCGCCTCGCCGCGCCGCGCACCCGGGGGCGGGTCCTGGCACGCGCGTGCCGCGCCGTGGCGTGGACGCGGCGCGCCCTGGCGCGCGCGGGGCCTGACCGGACGTCCGCGCGCCGGCGCCCCGGGAGGGGCGCGCTCGGGCGGGCCCGGCTGGCGGGTGCTGAGAGCGCCGCTGGCGATCCTCGCGGTCGTGGTGGGGGCCTTCGGTGCGACGGTGAGCGTGCTCGCCATGAAGGCCGTCCTGACCGAGCAGGCGGGGCATCTGGCGCCCACGGGACTCGCGGTGGGCGCCGCGGGGCTGGCGCTGTACACCGTGATCGGGTGGATCGCGGGCTGGGCGCTGCCCTGGCCGGTGACGCCGCTCGCCGCGGGGGCGGGCACCTACGCGCTGCTCACCTCGCCGTCGGGGGGCTCGTCCTTCGCCGCCAGGCTCGCGCCGGGCGTCGCCGAGCCGTACGACCCGTTCACGGGGCTGAGCCCGGTCGCGTTCGCCGACCAGACGCTCTGGCTGCTCGGCGCCACCGGCGCCCTGCTGCTCGTCTGGACGGCCGTCGTGACCCGGCGCGCCCTGGCGTTCGCGCTGGCGGTGCTCGCGGTGCTGGTGGCCGGGGCGGGCATGGCCCGCATGCTGATCCGGCCGCAGGCGGTGGCCGCCGACGAGCCCATGGTCTACAGCTGCCAGGAGTGGCCGATCACGGTGTGCGTGCATCCCGGGATGCGCGGCGGCCTGACCGAGCTCGGCGCCGAGTTCACCACGATCGCCGCCCGGCTCACCGGCACGCCCGCCGCGTTCTCCCGGGTCGAGCAGCGCTCGCGCGACGACGCCGACGACCTCGGGCCCGGCGTGGTGACCATCCACGTGGACGACCTCGCCCCGGGGTACGCCGACCGGGCCGCGTCGGAGTTCGTCGGGACGCTGGCGAGGCCGTGCGCGGGGACGGCGGCCGAGGGGTACCGGGCCATCGTGACGGCCTGGCTGCGCGGGCGCCCGCTGCCCGCGGGGCCGCTGGCGGGCCACCAGGCCGCGGCGGGGTGGTTCTCCACGCTGGCCGAGAGCCAGCGGCGGGACTGGCTGCGCATGTTCTACACCGACTTCGCGACCTGCCGGCTGCACGGGCCGCACTTCGGCGGCGGGGCCCGTTACCACCCGGTGCGCGTGCGGGGGGATCACCCGGCGTGGCCGTCCGGCGGCGTGATCCGCTACCCGCCGCAGGTCCCGGTGCCCGGTTCGCCGTACCCCGCGCTGCCCGTCTCCTCGGCGGCGCGCACTCCGGCGTACCACCCCTGACGTGCACGTGGGATCAGGTAACGCCACGGAAGGTGAGAACGGGTTCTTCTCGGGAAGAACCACTGCCGTGAATCGCGAGTCGCCGCCCCCCCGGACGCCCTACCCGTCCACCGAAGCCGGAGCGCACGAGCAACGTCGCTCCGGCCGTGGCCGGCGTTTCCTCGTCGGCATCCTGGCCGTCGTCGTCCTGCTCGCCGGAGGCGCCTGGCTGGCCTGGACCTACTTCGACCCCTTCGGCACGCGCAACGTCGACCGCAGCCCGCCCGTGCTGCTGCAGTCGATCCAGGACATGAGCCGCTACCAGGCCGCCGCGGGCAACTTCCAGGTCATCGTCGACCTGGAGAAGGACGCGCCGTTCCTGCCCGACGCGCTGAAGGGCTCGCGCACCCTGTTCGTCGGGGTGGGGAGCGTGGACGCGTACGTCGACTTCAGCGGGCTGAAGGACGACGCCATCACCATCTCGCCGGACCGCACCGAGGTGACGGTGCGGCTGCCGCGCGCCCAGCTGGAACGTCCCAACCTGGACCACCAGAAATCCCACGTATACGCGAGGGAACGAGGCCTGTTCGACCGGTTCAACGACATGCTCTCGGACAACCCAGCGGACCAGCAGGAGCTGTACGTCCTGGCGGAGCAGAAGATCGCCGAGGCCGCCCAGCAGAGCGACCTGCGCGCCCGCGCCGACAAGAACACCAAGCTGATGCTGGAGGGCATGCTCAAGTCGCTGGGCTTCACCAAGGTGACGATCAAGTTCGCCGACGAGCCCTGATGACGCGTGCCGGGACGATCAGGGCGCGGGGACGGTGATGATGAGGGCGTCGCCCTGACCGCCCCCGCCGCAGAGCCCTGCCGCGCCGGTACCGCCGCCGCGGCGCCGCAGCTCGTGCGCCAGGGTCAGCACGATCCGCGCGCCCGAGGCCCCGATGGGGTGGCCGAGGGCGATGCCGCCGCCGTTCACGTTGACCTTGTCGTGCGGCACGCCGAGCTCCTTGGCGGACTGCAGCACGACCGCCGCGAAGGCCTCGTTGATCTCGATCAGGGCGAGGTCGTCCACGGTGAGGCCCTGCTTGCCGAGAGCCTGGGCGATGGCGTTGGCCGGCTGGGACTGCAGGGAGTTGTCCGGCCCCGCGACGTTGCCGTGCGCGCCGATCTCGGCCAGCCACGGCAGGCCGAGCTCCTCGGCCTTGTCCCTGGACATCACCACGACGGCGCACGCGCCGTCGGAGATCTGGGAGGCCGACCCGGCGGTGATCGTGCCGTCCTTGGCGAACGCGGGCCGCAGGCCGGCCAGCGTCTCGGCGGTGGTGTCGCCGCGCACGCCCTCGTCGGCGGCGAAGACCAGCGGGTCGCCCTTGCGCTGCGGCAGGGCCACCGGCACGATCTCGTCGTCGAAGCGGCCGTCCTTGGCCGCCGCGGCGGCCAGCTGGTGGGAGCGGGCCGAGAAGGCGTCCTGCTCGGCCCTGCCGAGCCCGAGGCGGGTGTTGTGGCGCTCGGTGGACTCCCCCATCGAGACCTGGTCGAAGACGTCCGTGAGGCCGTCCAGCGCCATCGCGTCCTGGATCTCGGCCGCGCCGTACTTCACGCCCTTGCGCAGGCCGGGCAGCAGGTGGGGGGCGTTGGTCATGGACTCCATGCCGCCCGCCACCACGATGTCGAACTCCCCGGCCCTGATCAGCTGGTCGGCCAGGGCGATGGCGTCCAGGCCGGACAGGCAGACCTTGTTGATCGTCAGGGAGGGCACGCTCATGGGTATGCCTGCCTTGACCGCGGCCTGGCGGGAGGGGATCTGCCCGGCCCCCGCCTGGAGGACCTGGCCCATGATCACGTACTGCACCTGCTCGGGTGCGACTCCGGAGCGCCCGAGTGCCGCCTTGATCGCCAGGCCGCCGAGCTCGACGGCGGAAACCCCTGCCAGGGCGCCGAGAAGGCGTCCGATAGGGGTGCGGGCCCCAGCGACGATGACCGATCGCCGGGCGGCGGGAGAACTGGACACCGGGGCCTCCATGATGGGGTCGTAGGCGACTTTGTCACCATACCTAGAGGAGACCGTACGACGACCTCGGGGGAGGTCGCCGCGGGAGCGCCCCCCGCGGGAGCGCCCCGCCAAGCAGGCGCGGGGCGGAGGAGGAAGACGCAATGCTGCTGAGAATCGACCACGTGGGCATCGCCTGCCACGATCTCGACGAGAAGATCGCTTTCTACGAGAAGGTCTTCGACGTCACGGTGGTCAGCCGCGAAATCAATGAGGAACAGGGCGTGAATGAGGCCATGCTGCACATCGCCGACGGCGAGGGCGGCGGGTCGTACATCCAGCTCGTCCAACCACTCCATCCCGACACGCCCGTCGGCCGGTTCCTGGACCGGCGCGGCGAGGGCATCCACCACATCGCGTACGGTGTGCCGGACCTGGCGAAGGCCATCAAGGAGATGGAGGCCATCGGGATCCGGGTGATCGACAAGGAGCCCCGTCACGGGGCAATGGGCACGTCAATCGCGTTTCTTCATCCGAAAGATGTGGGAGGAGTGTTGACAGAGCTGGTGGAGTCCCCCCGGCCCCAGTCCTAGCACCCGAAACTCAACAATGGCCTATTCGTAACAAGTCGCGCAGAAAGTCGGTCGGGACCTCCAATTCGGCAACACCGGAGTACGCTGACCTACCACCGGACGTGGAACCCGCCATGGACCGGCGAGCCCAGCGCAGGACCTCGACGAGCGCACCCGAGCTCCGTGACGGTTCTGTGCTGGTAGCGCGTGGGGCAGTGGCGGGACCTCGCCTCGGATGTCCGCCCCTCGTCCGGCCCGTGTAGCCGTCTCGACAACCCAGGATCGAGCCTCATGCAGTCCTCCGACATCGACGCCCAGCTCAACAATTTCTTTGAAGACGCCCCCACGCGGGAATTCGACGTGGTTCTCCGTGGCTACGACCGGCACCAGGTTCACGACCATCTGAAGCAGCTCGACACCGACCTGCGTCAGTCCCGCGAGCAGGTCGCCGCGATGCAGCGAGAGCTTTCCGACTCCCAGCGCCAGCTCCAGGAGCAGGAACGCCCGACCTACTCCGGTCTTGGCGCCCGCATCGAGCAGTTGCTCCGGCTGGCGGAGGAGCAGGCAACCGAGCTCGTCCAGGCCGCGAGGGCCGAGGCGAACGAGATCAAGGCCGCTGCGAAGATCGATGCCGCGGACCTGAGGGCCGCCGCCGAGAACGAGGCCGCCGAGAAGCGCGCGCTGGCCACCCGCGAGGCCGACGAGATGCGCACCACCGCCGAGCGCGACGCCGAGGACATCCGCGGCACCGCCCGCCGCGAGGCCGACGAGCTGACCTCCACCACCGAGCGCGAGGTCTCCAAGCTCCGCGCCACCGCCGACCACGAGGTCGCCGAGAAGCGGGCCGACGCCGAGCGCGAGATCGCCAAGCTGCGCACCACCACCGAGCGTGAGGTCGCCCAGCTGCGCGCGTCCACCAAGCGCGAGCGCGACGAGGTGCTCACCACCGCCAAGCGCCAGGCCGACGAGATGCGGGCCCAGGCGCAGCGGGTGCTGGAGGAGTCCGAGGCGAAGCGCGCCCAAGACGAGGCCGAGTTCGAGATCCAGCTCGCCGCCCGCCGCGAGGAGGCCGAGCGCCAGGAGTCGGAGCGCCACGCCACCGCCCAGGCCGCCACGCAGAAGCTGGTCGCCGAGGCCGAGCAGCGCGCCGCCACCGCCGAGCAGCGGGCCACCAAGGCCACGCAGCAGGCCGACCAGACCCGCCGCGAGGCCGACACCCACGCCAAGCAGCTGCTGGCCAACGCCCGCAAGAACGCCGACCAGTTCGTCGCCGAGGCCAAGTCCAGCGCCGAGTCCATCGTCTCGGACGCCAAGGCCGACGCCGAGCGCAACCGCACGCTCGCCCAGCGCCAGGTCGACGAGCTGACCCGTCAGCGCGACAGCATCACCAGCCACCTCGCCCAGCTGCGCCAGCTGCTCGGCGGCGCGGCCCTGCCGGGCATGGACGACGCCCCCGCGGTGGCGGCGCCCGCGCCGAAGCCCGCTCTGGCGGCGACCCCCGTCGCGAACGACAAGCCCGTCCCGGCTCCGGCCGCGGCCCCCGCTCCGCAGCGGTCCGCCGCACCGGCCGAGGACGACTCAGAGTGGTGGCAGGAATAGGCTCCTCACCACACGACGGGCGATAGGGACGGCTACCGGAGAGCCTGGCGACCTTCATGGTCGCTAGGCTCTCCTCTGTTGTGCCACTCCCCCACCTCCCCCCGGTTCCACACGCCTGAGGAGCGCCAGTGCCCGATTCCAGGCCGGACACGACGCCCACCCCCAAGGACGCCGGCACGCCGGACTCCACGGCGACGGCGGTGATCGAGATGGACCGCCCCGAGAACGGCGATCTTGCGCCGTACGGGGTTCCGGGCAAGCCTCTCGTCCGGGGGCCGTTCCTGTGGGGCCTGACGGCCGCGCTCGGGGTGCTGACGGCGTGGGGGCTGGCGCAGGCGCTGGTGAGCGCGCGCAACGTGATCGTGCTGATCGTGGTGGCCATGTTCCTGGCGGTGGGCCTGAATCCCATCGTCGAGGTGCTCCAGCGGTACCGGGTGCCGCGCCGGGGGGCCATCTCGATCGTGTTCGTCGGGGTGATCATGCTGTTCGGGCTGTTCGGGCTGGCGATCGTGCCGCCGGTCAGCCAGGAGACCAGCGACTTCATCCAGGCCGTGCCCGGGTACGTGCAGGAGCTGCTGGCCAACCCGACGATCAAGCAGCTGGACGCCGACTACCAGATCCTGGCCAAGCTGCAGGCGTACGTCACCAGCGGGGACCTCGGCACGACGGTGGCCGGGGGCATCCTGGGCGCGGGGGCCGTGGTGCTGGACGCGTTCTTCTCCGGCCTCACGCTGCTGGTGCTCACGCTGTACTTCCTCGGCTCGCTGTCCGCGATCAAGGAGTACATGCTGAAGCTGGTGCCCTCCAGCCGCCGCGTCCGCACCCGGGCCATCGGCGACGAGATCCTGACGGGCATCGGCGGGTACGTGGCCGGCAACGTGCTGATCTCGGTGATCGCGGGCGGCCTGTCCTGGCTCTTCCTCACCATCGCGGGCGCCAAGTACGCCCTGGCCCTGGCCCTGGTCGTCGCCGTCACCGACCTGATCCCCCTGGTCGGCGCCACCGTGGGCGCCGTCCTGGTGACCGCCGTGGGCGCGCTCCAGTCCGGCACCCTGGCCATCGCCTGCATCATCTTCTTCACCGTCTACCAGCAGGTGGAGAACTACGTCATCTATCCCAGGGTGATGCGCCGCTCGGTGGACGTGGCGCCCGCCGTCTCGGTGATCGCCGCCCTGTTCGGCGGCGCGCTCCTCGGTGCCGTGGGTGCCCTGCTGGCCATCCCGGTGGCCGCCGCCGTGGCGCTGATCGTCCGCGAGGTGGTGCTGCCCCGCCAGGCCCAGGTCTGAGCGGCTCAGACGGCGGTGAGGCCGCCGTCCACGTAGAGGGCCTGCCCGGTGATGTACGCCGAGGCCTGGCTCGCCAGGAAGACGGCCGGGCCCGCCATCTCCTCGGGGGTGCCCCAGCGCGCCATGGGGACGCCGCCGACGGTGGCCCGTGAGGCGTTCTCGTCCTGCCACAGGTCGCGGTTGAGGTCGGTGGCGGTCCAGCCGGGGCACAGGGCGTTGACCCGTACGCCGGAGGTGGCCCATTCCACGGCCAGCGTCTTGGTGAGGGCGACGACCCCGGCCTTAGCGGCGGCGTAGGGGGCCAGGAACGGCGCGCCGAGGGCCGCGATGGAGGCGACGTTGACCACCGAGCCGGAGCCGCGCTCCAGCAGGTGGGGGGCCACGGCGTGGCAGACCGACATCACCGAGTCCAGGTTGAGGCGGATCAGCTTGTCCCAGCCGGACAGGCGCAGGTCCTTGAAGGGCACGAGGAAGTTGGACCCGCCCGCGTTGTTCACCACGATGTCCAGGTGCCCGAACGCCGCGATGCCCTCGTGGACGGCGGCTGCGGACGCCTCCCGGTCGGTGAGGTCGCAGGCGATGACGTGCGCGCGGCGCCCCACGGCCTCGACCTCCTTGGCGACCTCCGCCAGCTTGTCCGCCGACCGGGAGACGAGGACGACGTCGGCGCCCGCCTCGGCGTAGGCGAGCGCGATGGCCCGCCCGATGCCCCGCGAAGCGCCGGTGACGAACGCGTTGCGCCCAGAAAGATCAAATGCCCGCACGGCATCCTCCTCGCTCGAAAACCGAACGAAATTCTAGGGCATCGGCGACCATGGCACACCCTCTACCGGAACGTCAGGCCTCGGTCGGAAGCGGGTGCGCGGCGGGGTTGAGGCGCGTGACGATCTCGTTGAGGACGATGCGGACGTAGGGCTCGCCCACCCAGAGGTGCTTGGCGTTGTCCACGGCGATCACCTCGGCCTGCGGGACGCGGGCGAAGCGGCGGCGGGCCTCGTCGGGGCGGAGGTAGTCGTCGAACTCGGGGATCAGCGCCACCAGGGGGCGGCCGAACTCCGCCCAGGCGTCGAGATCGGCGTCGGTGGCGCGGCGCAGGGGCGGGGACAGCAGGACGGCGCCGCGGACCAAGGGGTCGCGACCCCACTTGAGGGCCAGCTCGGTGCCGAAGGACCAGCCGAGGAGCCAGGGGTTCGGGAGGTCGTGGAACTCGGTGTACTCCAGGGCGGAGGCCACGTCGAAGCGCTCGGACTCGCCGTCGCCGAAGGTGCCCTCCGAGCGGCCCCGGGGGGATTCGGTGCCCCGGGTGTTGAAGCGCAGGACGGCGATGCCCGCCAGGGCGGGGAGGCGGTTGGCGGCCTTGCGCAGGACGTGGCTGTCCATCATGCCCTCGGCCGTCGGCAGGGGGTGCAGGCACACCAGGGTGGCGGCCGGGGGCCCCTCGGGCGGCAGGGCCAGCTCGCCGACCAGCGTGAGCCCGTCGGCGGTGTGCAGCTCGATGTCCTGCCGCACGGCGGGCAGGACCGTCGACGAGCGGATCTCCACAGGTGTCTCCTCAGTAGCGTGAGCGGCCGGGGCCACGGTCGACGCGTTTGCGCCAGCAGGCGGTGTGCCAGTGGCGGCGTTCACCCTCGCCGCCGCTCCAGGCGGGCCAGCTCACCACGTGGGGGAGGCCGGGACGGATCTCGTGATCGCAGCCGGGGCAGCGGTACAGCTTGTCCGAGCCGGCACCGGAGACCTGGCGGACCTTCCAGTCGCCGTCGGGCCAGCTCTCCAGGCGCTCGCTGCCGCGCAGGGCGTCCTCCACGGGGCGGGGCGGCTCGGTGCGGCGGCCCTTGCCCATCATGGGGTCCATGCGGCGGGCGCGGCGTGGGCTCATGTCGGCACGAACGTGATGGCGGGGCGGGTTTCTTCCCTCACCGGGCACGGAAACCGGGGACGCCGGCGGTGACGAGACGGTCCAGCAGCGGGGAGGGCGCCAGGAAGGGCTCGCGGTACTCGTCGTACTGGGCGCGCAGGCCGTCGCGGACGGTGGCGAGGCCGAGGGTGTCCAGGGTCTCGAACGGCCCGGCGGGGTAGCCGCAGCCGAGGCGCATGGCGTCGTCGATCTCGTCCATCGTGGCGTAGCCGCCGTCGTACAGGCGCACGGCGTCGTTGAGGTAGGGGTACAGCAGCGCGCTCACCACCAGGCCGGAACGGTCGGCGCAGGTCACGGGGGTGAGACCGAGCACCCGCATCAGGCCGCGCACCGCCTCGGCCGCCTCGGGCGCGGTGCGCACCGTGCGGACCACCTCGGCGAGCCGGTCGCCCACCAGGTGGAGCCCCACCAGGTGCTCGGGCCGGGGCACCCGCTCCCCGAGCCCGGCGACCGCGCCGTCGGCCAGCGCGATCACCACGTCCGACTCGTCCGGGTCGTCGCACTTGAAGCCGATGGCGGCCAGCCGCTGCCGGAACTCCTCCGCGCCGTCGCCGAGCACGCAGACCGAGGCGACCCGCAGCCTGCCCGGCGTCTCGGCGTGCGGCGCCGGCCGTGACGGCTCGTCGGTGTAGGCGGAGAACCCGCGCCCGGTCTTGCGCCCGAGAGCCCCGGCCGCGACCAGCTCGCGCAGCAGCGGGGACGGCGCGAACGACGGGTCGCGGTTCTCCTGGAACAGCACCTCGCAGATCTCGTACGCGGTGTCCAGGCCGATCAGGTCGAGCAGCGCGAACGGCCCCATCGGCAGGCCCGCGCCGAGCCGCATCGCGGTCTCGATGTCGTGCTGGGAGGCCACGCCCCGCTCCAGCAGGCCAACGGCGCGGTTCAGGTAGCCGAGCAGCAGGCGGTTGACCACGAATCCCGCGCGGTCCCCCACCCGCACCGGGGTCTTGCCGATCCGCCGCGCCAGACCCGCGACGCCCTCGGCCACGCCGGGGTCGGTGACCACGGTGCGCACCACCTCGACGAGCCGCATGACGGGCGCGGGGTTGAAGAAGTGCATGCCGACGACCCGGCCGGGGCGCGTGGTCGCGGCGGCGAGGGCGGTGACCGACAACGAGGAGGTGTTGGTGGCGAGCACGGTTCCCGGCCCGCAGATCCGGTCGAGCTCGGCGAACAGCGCCCGCTTGGCCTCCATGATCTCCGGGATGGCCTCGACCACCAGGTCGGCGTCCCGCAGCGCGCCGAGGTCCCCGGCGAAGGTGACCCGGCCGAGTATCGCCGCGCGCTCCTCCTCGGTGAGCTTGCCCCGGCGCAGGGCCTTCTCGGTGGATCGGCTCAGGTGCGACCTGCCGCGCTCCAGCGCGTCCGGGTCCGCCTCCACGCCGATCACGGCGAGCCCCGCGCGGGCGAACACCTCGGCGATCCCCGCCCCCATCGTGCCGAGCCCGACCACACCCACGGTCTCGTACGCCGTACCCATGCGTCCCACCTCCACGTCGGCCAGTCTTCCAGAGCGGCCCCCCGTTACCACCCACGGGGAGGGACTTGATCATGCGCCTGACGGGCACCGGAGCGGGCGGTAGGGTTGGCCGTCATGCGACTGGTCATCGCGCGATGCAGCGTGGATTACGCGGGCCGCCTGACGGCGCACCTGCCCATGGCGCCCCGTCTGATCCTCATCAAGGCGGACGGCTCGGTGTCCGTGCACGCGGACGACCGGGCGTTCAAGCCGCTCAACTGGATGAGTCCGCCGTGCAGCCTCCGTGAGGAGGAGGGCGTGTGGACGGTCACCCATAGCAAGACCGGGGAGAAGCTCATTCTCACCATCGAGGAGATCACGCATGACTCCTCGCACGAGCTCGGTGTGGATCCGGGGCTGCGCAAGGACGGTGTGGAGGCCCATCTGCAGGCGCTGCTGGCCGAGCACATCGAGACCCTGGGGGACGGGTGGACGCTGGTGCGGCGGGAGTACCCCACGGCGATCGGGCCGGTGGACATCCTGTGCCGGGACCAGCCTGGAGGCACGGTGGCGGTGGAGATCAAGCGGCGGGCGGGCATCGACGCCGTCGAGCAGCTGACACGCTACCTGGAGCTGCTGAACCGCAATCCCCTGCTGTCCCCGGTCGGCGGCATCCTGGCGGCCCAGACCATCGCGCCGCAGGCGCGCACGCTGGCCGAGGACCGCGGCATCCGCTGCGTGGTGCTGGACTACGACGCGCTGCGCGGCATCGAGCGTAAGGACACGCTTTTCTGAGCGCCCTTTTGGGCGGTTTTCGCGGGTTCTGAGGGGTTCTTCCTCCTCCCTAAGGATGATCTTTCCAAGCTCGTCCAACATTCCCCAGCGATATGGCGTCACAAGGTCATTGGAGGTCCCACCGGCCGCAGGAGCGGCCTGGTGCGGGCAAATGATCCGTCGTCAAGGGGGGTTTCCGCGTGTCGCCGAAAGCACGCAGGACGATCGCGCGCGCCGCGTTACGGGTGCTCGGGGTGCTCAACCGGAAGAAGGCCCGCGGGGCGCCGCCGCCGGGGACCGGCACCGTGCGCATCCTGCTTCTGCACGCGTACGGCATGGGCGGCACGATCCGCACCACATTGAACCTCGCGGCCCACCTGGCCCGCACCAGGGACGTCGAGATCATCAGCCTGACCCGCACGGCCGAGGAACCGTTCTTCGAGATCCCGCCCGGGGTGCGGGTGACGTTCCTGGACGACCGCACCGTCCCGCAGGGCCCGGTCGCGCGCCGCCTGAGCCGGATGCGCAGCAGGCTGGTGCCCGAGCAGGAGAAGGCGTACCTCAACATGAGCCTGCGCACGGACCTGCTGCTGGTCCGGCGCCTGCGCTCGTTGCGCGGCGGCGTCCTGATCGGCACCCGGCCCGCCTTCAACCTGATCATGGCGCTGTTCACCCCGCCAGGGGTGCTCACCATCGGCCAGGAGCACACCACCTTCGACGCGCACGCGCCGGAGTTGCAGGCCGCGATCCGCCGCCGCTACGGGCGGCTGGACGTGTTCACCACGCTCACCGAGGCCGACCTGAAGGCGTACCGCAAGGCGCTGCGCCAGAAGCCGCCCGGCCGCCTGCTGTGCGTGCCCAACGCGGTCGCCGAGCTGGCCGGGGACGTCTCGCGGCTGGACGAGAAGGTGGTGGTGGGCATCGGCCGCGTCGCGCACGCCAAAGGCTTCGACCGGCTGGTCAACGCGTGGAAGACCGTCGCCGCCGCCCACCCCGGCTGGCGGCTGCACATCTACGGCGGCGGCACCGAGGAACGCGAGCAGCGCCTGCGCGACCGGATCGACAAGGCCGGCCTCACCGGCGTGGTCACCCTGATGGGCAGCACCCGGGAGCCGGGGATCATGTTGTCTAAGGCGTCGATCCACGCGGTCGCCTCGCGCTACGAGGGCTTCGGCATGACCATCCTGGAAGCGATGAGCAAGGGCGTGCCGGTGGTCAGCTTCGACTGCCCGCACGGCCCCCGCGAGATCATCACCGACGGCCACGACGGACTGCTGGTCCGCTCCGACAAGGCCGCCGCCCTCGGCCGCGCCCTGTGCCGCCTCATCGAGGACGAGGACCTGCGCCGCACCCTCGGCGCCAACGCCCTGCGCTCCGCCGATCGCTACACCATGGCCTCCATCGGCCCCCGGTGGGAGGCCCTGCTGGACGGGCTCGCCGGCCCGTCGAGCGATGCCGAGACCGAGGACGGGCCCGCCGGCCACAACGAGCCGTGACGCGAGCCCCGTGGACGTCCGGCGGCTACGACGAGATCGTGGCCAGTTCCTCCAGGCGACGCCTGATCTCCCCGATGTGCGAGGGCTCGGTCACGTCCGCCCAGGGCGCGAGCGCGTCGAGGCCGGCCTCGACGTGGCCGCGGGCCTGGGCGGGTTCCAGGCGCGCGAGGTAGAGGCAGGCCAGGGCGGTGGGCAGGCCGGTGCCGGGCAGCCGGCCGCGGCCGGCGCGCAGCAGACGGGCGGCCTCGGCGGGGTCGGCCCCGACCAGGGAGGTGCCGAGGTGGACGGTGCAGCGGCCCTCGCCCACCGGCTCGCCGGTGCGGCGGAACATGCCGGCGGCCCTCCGCCACCCGGCGCGGGCCTCCTGCTCCTTGCCGAGGCGCCAGTCGGCCAGCGCCCGCAGCTCGGTCGCGTGGGCCTTGGTGCCGAGGTCGACGTTCTGGTCGTGGGACGCCGCCACGGTGCCGAGGAGCTTGTGGGCGTCCTGGACCCGGCGGGAGTCCAGCGCGCCGCCGCTCAGCAGCAGCGCGCCGATGTTGACCTGCGCCACGGCGAGCCCCTGCGCGTCCCCGGAGGGCAGCGCCTGCCGGTACCGCGCCAGCTCCGCCTCCACGACCGTGAGGTCCTCCTGGGTGGTCAGGTGGACGGCGGCCTGGGCGAGGTGCAGCTGGGGCGGGCGCGAGGCGGGCGGGAGCGACTCCCAGGCCCGCGCGAGGTGCCTTCTCGCCTCGCCGACCACGCCGAGGGCCAGCCCGACGTCGGCGCAGCGCAGCTCGGCGACGACGTTCGCCTCCCGGTCCCGCAGCCGGTGGGCGGCGGCGGCCAGCCGCCGGGCCGCCTCCAGCCGGTCGGTCTGCCGGTGCTGGGCGTTGAACCACGTCTCCAGCGCGTCCCCGATGCGCCAGATGTCGTACGCCGACGCGGCGACCGGCGGGGCCGCGCTGAGCACCTTCAGCAGCGCGGTGTCCTCGGCGGCGAACCACCGCCGGGCGTGCTCGTCGCCGGGCAGCCGCCGTCCGTGCGCGTCGGCCTGGGCGGCCAGCTGCCCGACCAGCGCCCGGGTGACGGCGGCGCCGTCCCTGGGCGGCTCCACGATCAGCGAGGCGCCGTCCACGGCGCGGACCCGGGACGGCGAGCGCGGCCGTTCCACCAGGCAGTTGTCGAGGAGCGCCTGGACGGCCTCGGCGGTCTCCCGCTCCGACAGGCCCGCGACCCGCGCGAGCGTGACGGTGGTGACCTCTTCGACGGGCAGGTGCGCGAGGACCGACAGCAGCCGCGCCGCGTGCGGCGACAGCCGTTGCGACAGCCGCCGCCGGACGGTCGCGAGGACGTCGGCCTCCGACGACCGCGAGCGCAGGTCGTCGGCCAGGTCGCCGATCCGCATCCCGCCGTTGTGGTCGAGCCACGCGGCGACGGTGAGGACGATCACCGGGTTGCGCAGGAAGGACCGCAGCAGCGGGTCCCGGGGCGCCGGGGCCAGCCGCCCGGGGTTCACCTTCACCTTCGCCCGCAGCAGCCGCAGGCCGTCCTCCTCGGACAGGGACCCGATGGGGATCGGCTCCTCCTCCACCGGCGTGCCCGCGAGCAGCCCGGCCACGACGATCCGTGCCGACGGGGCGCGGGGCAGCCACGCGACCTGGTCCCAGTCCTGGACGTTGTCCAGCAGCAGCGTCAGGCCGGACGTGCGCAGCGCGTCGCCGATCAGGGCCGCCGCCGCGTCGGCGGTCTCCACCGCGCCCGGCTGGAGGCCGAGCACGCCGAGGGTCCTGCGGGCCACGCTGAGGGCGGGCTCGGGCCTGCCGCGGTCCTGGCCGCGCAGGTCGGCGTATCGCTGCCGGTCCGGCTGGGGCTCGATCTCCCAGGCGGCGGCGGTGGCGACGGCGGACGTGCCGAGGCCCTTGCTGCCCTGCACCACGGCGAGCCCCCGGGCCTCCACCCCGCGGACGACCTGCCGCACCGCCTCGTCCCTCCCGATCAGGCGCTCCACCGGCGGCGGGAAGGTCAGCGGCGGCGACTCGGGCACCACGCCGGGCTCGCGCCGCCTGCGCAGCCAGAAGATCACGAACGCGGGCACCGTGACGATGAGCAGGATCCAGAGCGGGAGCAGCTCCAGCGCCAGATCGGTCAGGATCTCCTTCAGCAGGGCGGTCGCGACGAGGCCCAGCACCGTCAGTCCGGCCACCAGCGACTCGCCGCGGCTCTGCGGCAGCAGGGCGAGCAGCCGGGCGACCCGGTGGCGGCGCGGCGGCGGGTTCATCGCGCCACCCCCTGGGTGAGCCCTTCGGCCAGCCAGCGCCCGGTCGCCAGCACCAGCGCCGCGGGCACGGCGCCCGCCATCAACGACTCGGCGGCGAGCGGGCCCGCGGACGTGGCGAACTCCCTGGCCTGCTGCCAGATCACCAGGGGGACCTGGTCCGCGGCGGGCCAGTTCAGCAGGAGGCTCACGATGAGGTCGTTCCAGGTGAACACCGCGGACAGCACCGCCACGGTGACCACGGCGGGGAACCGCGCCTCGACGACCCACCGGAACGCCGAGCGGCCCTGCGCCAGCGGCCGGTTGACCACCGGGCGCGGCACCGACAGGAACGCGTTGCGCAGCAGCAGCACCGCGAGCGGCAGGATCAGCGCGGTGTGCACCAGGCTCAGCGTCACCGGGCCGCCCACCAGGCGGTCGGTCACCTGGCCCAGCGGGACGGCGATGGCCTGCGGCGGGATCGTCGCGAGCGCCGCCGCCAGCGCCACCACGACCGCCCCCGCGCGGCGGCGCATGCCCGCGTACGTCAGCCCGTAGGCCGCCGGGACGGCCAGGAAGACGACCAGGACCGCGACCAGCAGGGACCGGGTCGCCGTGGGCGTCATCGCGTCGAAGAACGACCCGTCGCTCAGCGCCTCGGCGTAGGAGGCGAACCCGTAGCTCCCGGCCCGCGGGCCGGACCTGGCGGCGTCCACCGGGTCGTGCAGCGAGGTGAGCAGCAGAACGGCGAACGGCAGCAGCCACACCAGCGCCACCAGGGCCGACACGGCCCGCGGCACCCGGCCGGGGCCGCGCGCCGGGCCGTCCGCGCCGCTCTCCCCCGGCGGGGGCAGGTCCCTGCGCAGCCGCCAGAGCAGCAGCAGCGCCGCGGTGGCCGGGATCAGGAACAGCAGCACGCCGAGGGCCTCGCGCTCCCCGGCGGCGAACACGTCGCTCTGCCGCCACCAGAAGAGCCCCAGCACGTCCACCTGGTCCTGGATGGACCCCGGCACGGCCACCAGCACGATCTCGAACGCGCGGGCGGCGGCGAGGAGCACGATCAGACCGGCGATCGCGGCCGTGGGGAAGAGCGTGGGGATCATCACCAGGCGGGTCCTGGACCACCTGCCGGGCGCGAAGATCCGCGCGATGCGCAGCAGGTCCCCGCGGATCCGGCCGAGCCCCTCACGGAAGACGAGGAACGCCACCCCGGTCCACTGCCACACGAACGCCATGCCGAGCAGCAGCCAGATCCAGCCGGGCCCGAGCAGGTATCCCTCGCGCGCTCCTCCCCCGAGCAGCCCCCGCTCGGGCCGGAAGTCGAAGATGAGCCGCAGGGTGATCGCGGCGGCCAGCGGCGAGACGACGGCGGGGACGGTCAGCGCGGCGGTCAGCACCCACCGCAGCCGCCCGCCGACGTCCCTGGCCAGCCGGGCGAGGCCGAGGCCGAGCGCGCAGGCGATGAGCGCGAACGCCATCCAGATCAGGTTGTTGCGCAGCGCCAGCCAGAAGTCGGGCTTGGTGACGAGCGTCCGGTACGCCTGCGGGGTGAGCAGGCTCGTGGTCACCGTCATCGCCAGCGGCACCGCGAGGATCGCCGTCATGACGGCCATGGCGGGCAGCAGGTATCCCCATCCGGCCCACCGGCCGTGGGAGCTCCAGGTGGCCGGTGCCCGGGGGTCCATCCTCGGCGTCACCGCGAACAGCAGTGGCTCGTCGCTCACCCGGCCGCCTCCGTCATCGCCTTCTGCGCCGCGCCCACCGGGTCGGCGGTGGATGTGACGCCGGTGACGTCGCCGAAGAACCTGGTGAGGATGCGCCACAGGCCGCGCCCGTTGCCGCCGGACAGGCGCCCGGTGAGCTGGTCGGACAGGTCGAACTCGACGTTCTCCCCGGTGACCTGGCCGGTGAAGGGGCCGAGGATGACGGGATAGCCGGTCACCCGGGAGTCCAGGGAGATGAAGCCGCCCTCGCGCACCCAGGCGTCCCGCACCGCGACCCGACCGTGGTCGCCGGCCAGCCAGCGGACGACGCTCTCGCCCGCCTCGGTGAGCGCGACGGCGGCGTCCCCGGCCACCAGGACCGGCACCGCGGCGGAGTTCGTCGCGGGGAACCGGCACGGGGCCGGCATCCTGCTCCCGTACCTGGAGATCACCGGGTACGCGAAGTCCGCGGCGGCCACCGCCCGGGCGTGCCCGTAGTGAAAGACGTCGAGGATCGAGTCGTGGAACGAGGTCAGCAGCGCCCTGCGGCCCCCGCCCGGCAGCAGATCGGGGATCTCCCACAGCTCCTGGAGGCGCCGCAGCGTCTCGGTGACGGCGTACCCGTCCCAGCGCGGCTTCGTGCCGTCCGCCGCCGGGAGCAGCCTGCGGTAGGTGACGGGGTCGATGCCCAGCAGGACGTTCTCGAACCAGTCGGTGAGCACCCAGCCGTCCGCCGCGCCGATCGACAGGACCGGGCGGGGAGCCGTGCGGCAGTACGCCAGCCAGTCCTTCCAGGACGACGGCTCGGCCGGGTTCGCGCCGAACGGCGGCGGGACCGCGTCGCGGAACCAGAGCAGCGACTTGTGCGCCGCCTTGAACCAGACGCCCTTGACCTGGCCGCCGTGGGTGAGCAGCCTCCGCCAGGCCGTCGCGCCGCCGGCGGACGAGGGCCCCGGGATCGCCGACGGCATGGTGCGCAGGCCAGAGGCCGCCTCGCCGAGTGTCCCGAGGCGCGGGATGAAGGCGACGTCCGGCCGGGCCGACCGCGCCACGGGGTTCTTCAGCAGGGCGTCCATGCTGTCCCCCGCGGAGAACACCACCGGGTCGCCGGGGAAGCCGCGCATCACCTGGCGGAACCTCGCGAGCTCCCATCCGCTCCAGGGCACCGCGATGCGCACCGGCGAGGTGGCGCAGCCGGTCAGCCCGGCCGCGGCCGAGCCCGCCACCAGCGCGAGAGCGCCCCTGCGGGTGAGGTCAGGCCGCATCGACGATCTCCCACTGGGACGCCCGCAGGGTGACGACCTGGGTGGGGTCGTCGGTGACCACCACCACGGGAAGGTCGGGGAGCTCCCGCCGCGCCGTGTCCACCGCCCGGTGACAGGGCACCTCGCCGGCGCGGTCCTCGACCACGAGGACGCGGATGGCGGTGGCGCAGGTGGCGCGGGCGAGCGCCACGCGGACGCGCTCCTCGTGCCCGAGGTCGCCGGGACGGCGGTCCAGGTGGCCGTTCAGCCGGAACCTCGCCGCCGCGTCCCGCACGGCGGCCCCGGTGATCCCGCGCCGCCCGCAGACGATGTTCTCCCGGACGCTGAGGTACGGGAACAGGCCGCCGCCCGCCGGCACCAGCGCGATCTCCCGCCGCACGTCCAGCGGGATCACCGCGTCGGCGAGCCGGATGTGCCCGCCGGGAAGCGGCGCCCGGCCGAGCAGCACCTCGGTGAAGGTGTCGGCGTCCGCGGTGGAGCCTCCGGCCACCACCGCGGTCTCCCCGGAGCGCACCAGTAGCCGGTCCGGATCGAGGCGGCGCCGTTCCCCGCGGCACTCCCAGCGCAACGCGTCGAGCACGAGAACGAGCATCGGTGGCTCCCGGGGGGAAAGGGGACCGATCCATAGTCAACCTATATCGCCTGCGGGGCCCGGCCTTCGCGAGATCACGTCGCGCCGGACGGCCGACCCCCGGTGTCCCCCGTTCGGTGGACGCCCGGTTCAGCCCGACGATGGTGCCGCGGCCAGGGGGCGGTGCGGGATGCTCGGGACATGACACAGGCAGCGGTACGGGTGCGCGGTCTCGCCAAGCGCTACGGCGAGGTCCGGGCGGTGGACGGGATCGACCTGGAGATCCAGGAGGGTGAGGTGTTCGCCGTCCTCGGGCCGAACGGGGCGGGCAAGTCGACCACGGTCGAGATCCTGGAGGGGTACCGGACCCGGGACGACGGCGAGGTGAGCGTGCTCGGGATCGACCCGCGCCACCCCACGCGGCAGTGGCGGGACCGCATCGGCATCGTGCTGCAGACCGCCGGGGACACCGCGGAGCTGACCGTGCGCGAGACCGTCCGGCACTTCGCGACCTACTACCAGGACCCGAGGGACCCCGACGAGGTGATCGCCAAGGTGGGGCTGTCCGAGAAGGCCGGCACCCGGGTGCGCAAGCTGTCCGGGGGACAGCGGCGGCGGGTGGACGTGGCCCTCGGCGTGATCGGACGGCCCGAGCTGCTCTTCCTGGACGAGCCCACCACGGGGTTCGACCCCGAGGCCCGCCGGCAGTTCTGGGACCTGATCAGGGACCTGGCCCGCGAGGGCACCACCATCATGCTCACCACCCACTACCTCGATGAGGCCGAGGCGCTGGCCGGCCGGGTCGCGGTGATCAGCGCCGGGCGCATCGTCGCCGAGGGCGACCCCGCCACGCTCGGCGGCCGGGCCACCGCCAACGCCACGGTGAGCTGGCAGGAGGACGGCGAGCGCAGGCGGCTGGAGACCGCCACGCCCTCCCGCACCGTGGTGGAGCTCACCCGCCGCTTCGACGGCGAGGTGCCCGAGCTCACGGTCACCAGGCCGACCCTGGAGGACGTCTACCTCGGCCTCATCGCCACCCACGCCTGACCGGCACGTCCCGCTCTCGTCGCCTTCCCCGGCCCGGACGTCCCCGGCCTCATCCGCCGCCCGACCGGGCCGGCACCTTCCTGGAGGACCCCCATGAGCGACACCGTCGCTGCTTCCCCGGCCGCGCCGCCGCGCGCCGCCACATCCCGGCGCCCGCCCTCGCTCGCCGCCACCGGGTGGTCGAGAGGGCTCGTGGAGACCAAGATGTTCTTCCGCGAGAAGGACGCCGTCGTCTTCACCTTCGCGTTCCCCATCGTGCTGCTCGCCATCTTCGGCTCGATCTTCCAGGGGCAGCTCGGCGACTCCCCGATCACCGTCTCCCAGCTCTACTCCGCGGGCCTGATCGGCGCGGGCGTGATGAGCGTGAGCTTCCAGAACCTCGGCATCGGCATCGCCGGCGACCGCGACGACGGCACCCTGAAGCGGCTGGCCGGCACCCCGCTGCCGCGCAGCGCCTACTTCATCGGCAAAATCATCAGCGTGCTGGTCGTGGCGGTGCTGGAGATCGCGATCCTGCTGACCATCGGCGTGCTGCTGTACGACCTGAACCTGCCGTCCGAGGTGGGGCGCTGGGTGACGTTCGCGTGGGTGTTCCTGCTCGGCATCACCGGCTCCGCGCTGCTCGGGGTCGCGGTCAGCAGCCTGCCCCGGTCGGCCAAGAGCGCCAGCGCGGTGATCAGCCTTCCGTTCGTCGTGCTGCAGTTCATCTCCGGAGTTTTCATCCCGTTCACCGAGATGCCCGAATGGTTGATGCGGATCGCCTCGTTCTTTCCGCTGAAGTGGATGTGCCAGGGTTTCCGGTCGGTCTTCCTGGGCGATGCAGGGGCCGCCCTGGAAATGACAGGTTCTTATGAACTCGACCGGGTCGCCCTGGTACTGGCAGCGTGGGTGGCAGGAGGTCTCATCTTGTGCTTGACGACGTTTCGCTGGAAGAGCCGCCGCGACGGATGAAGCGGACGGCACGCTACAACGACTGCGCGCGCCGGGTGGCGCCGGGCGGACGCCCGGCGCCGGCCGACGCGTGGCGGGCGTTTCGCGGGTGGAACATCATGTTCGTGGTGGCGTACCTGGTCACCGGCACGCTGGTGCTGGTCGACGACGGCACGTCCGCCCCCGCCAAGGCGACCGCCCTGGCGCTGCTGACCCTGTGCGGCGCGACGTACATCGTGTTCGGGCGCCCGGCGCTCGGGCGGTCGGAGGAGCAGCAGCGGGCGCGGCGGCTGTACGTGGCGTTCGTGCTGGTCACCTTCGTGCCCGCGACGATCCTCGTCCCGGCGTCGTCGTTCGCGCTGTTCGCGCTGTGCCCGCAGATCTTCATGACGCTCACCGCGCGCTGGGCGATCGTGATGGTGCTCTCGCTCAACCTGTCGCCCGCCGTGCGGTTCGCGCTCCAGCCCGGCCTCAGGTGGGAGGCGGTCTTCACCGCGGCGGCGACCAGCGCGGTGGCCATCACGTTCTCGCTCGTGTTCGGGCCGTGGATCTCGCGGATCATCACCCAGAGCGCCGAGCGGGCCCAGCTCATCGAGGAGCTGGAGGCCAGCAAGGCGCAGGTCGCCCGGCTGTCGCGCGAACGAGGGGCCATGGCCGAGCGGGAGCGGCTGGCCGGGGAGATCCACGACACCCTCGCCCAGGGGTTCACCAGCATCATCATGCTCATCCAGGCCGCCGAGGCGCAGCGGGACCCGTCCCGGCACCTGGCGCTGGCCGTGCGGACCGCCCGGGAGAGCCTCGCCGAGGCGCGCGGCCTGATCGCGGCGCTCACCCCCACCCCGCTGGACGGCTCCACGCTGGAGGAGGCGCTGCGCCGCATCGCCGCCCGGCTGGCCGAGGAGCTGAGCGTGCCGGTGGTGTTCGAGGTGGGCGACGGCTCCCGGCCGCTGCCGCCCGGCATCGAGGTCGTGCTGATCCGGGCGGCGCAGGAGGGGCTGGCCAACGTGCGGCGGCACGCCGCGGCGTCCGCCGTGCGGGTCGGCCTGGAGTACGGTGAGCGCGACGTCGTGCTGCGGGTGCGCGACACCGGGCGCGGCTTCGACTCCGCCACCGTCGCCCAGGGCTTCGGCCTGCGGGGCATGCGTACCCGCGTGGAGCAGGCGGGCGGCGACGTCCACGTGGACTCCGTCCCCGGGCGCGGCACCGAGCTCACCGTGCGCATCCCGTACCCCGACGTGGAACCCGCCGCGTCTCCCGCGGCGGACCTGGATGAGCCGGCGGCCCCCGCCGGGCCCGCCCCGCTTCCCGCCGCGGGCGGGCACGCGGTCACCGGCGGCGCCGGACCGTCCCGGGGCCCGGGTGCCCTCCGGCGGCGGGTGGCCGCCGCCGTGCCGTCCCGCAGGAAGGAGCGCCCGTGATCCGTGTGCTGATCGTCGACGACCACCCCGTGGTGCGGGAGGGCCTGCGCGGCATGCTGGAGGCCGACACGGGCATCACGGTGGCCGGGGAGGCCGGGTCCGGCGACGAGGCCGTGGTGCGGGCGCGCGAGCTGGAGCCGGACGTGATCCTCATGGACCTGCGCATGCCCGGCGGCGACGGGGTGGGCGCCATCCCCCGCGTCCTCACCGACCGCCCCGGCTGCCGCGTCATCGTCCTGACCACGTTCGAGACCGACCAGGACATCGTGCGGGCCGTCGAGGCGGGCGCCGCCGGGTACCTGCTGAAGGACACCTCCCGCGCCGACCTGGTGTCCGCCGTCTTCGCCGCATCCCGCGGCGAGACCGTCCTGTCCCCCTCGGTGGCCACCAAACTGGTCGGCCACATGCGCTCCCCCGTGGCCGACTCCCTGTCCAAACGCGAGACCGAGGTCCTCGCCCTGGTGGCCCGCGGCCTCACCAACGCCGAGGTGGGCCGCGAGCTGTTCATCAGCGAGGCCACCGTCAAGACCCACCTCCTGCGCGTCTTCGGCAAGCTCGGCGTGGGCGACCGCACCGCCGCCGTCACCACGGCCCTGCGCCGCGGCCTGCTGTAGCCCCGCCCGCACCCCCGCGGGTGGTCATCGGTGACGGGACGGGGTTATCGTGACCGCGAACGTTCGCCCGGCCGTCCCTTTTCGGTGGGGTGGCGGGCGGGAAGGAGTTTCCCCATGTCTACGGCCACCGACCGGCGTACCTTCGAGTCCGTGCACCCCGCGACGGGAGCGGTGGTGGGAACCCACCCGATCGACGACGCGGCGTCCGTCGGGGCCGCGGTGGAGCGCGCCGGGAAGGCGGCCCTGTGGTGGGGGCGGCTGGGGTACGACGGCCGCAAGAGGCGGCTGCTGGACTACAAGGCCCTGCTGACGCGGAACCTGAAGCGGATCGCGGAGCTGGTGGCGCAGGAGACCGGCAAACCTGTGGGGGACGCCACGCTGGAGACGGCGATCGCGATCACCCATGTGGACTGGGCGGCCCGGAACGCGCGCAAGGTGCTCGGGCCGCGGCGGGTGCCGACGGGGCTGGTCGGGATGAACCTCACCGCCACGCTGGAGTACCTCCCCCTCGGCGTGGTCGGGGTGATCGGGCCGTGGAACTACCCGGTGTTCACGCCCATGGGGTCGATCGCGTACGCGCTGGCTGCGGGGAACGCCGTGGTGTTCAAGCCCAGCGAGCTGACGCCGGGGGTCGGCAGGCTGCTGGCCGAGCTGTTCGCCGAGAGCGTGCCCGAGCATCCGGTGTTCCAGGTGATCACCGGGTTCGGGGAGACGGGGGCCGCGCTGGCGGGTCACCCGGGCATCGGCAAGATCGCGTTCACCGGGTCGACGGCCACGGCCAAGCGGGTCATGACGGCCTGCGCCGCCAACCTGACGCCGATGGTGGCCGAGTGCGGCGGCAAGGACGCGCTGATCGTCGACGAGGACGCCGATCTCGGGGCCGCCGCCGACGCGGCGGTGTGGGGCGCCATGTCCAACGCCGGCCAGACCTGCGTGGGCGTGGAGCGCGTGTACGCGGTCGAGCGCGTGTACGACGACTTCCTGCGCGAGCTCACCCAGCGGGTGAACGCCTTGCGCGCCGGGGAGGACTACGGCCCGATCACCATGCCGGAGCAGACCGGCGTCATCCGCCGCCACGTCGACGACGCGCTCGCCAGGGGCGCCACGGCCGTGGTCGGCGGCGCGGAGTCGGTCCGCCCGCCGTTCGTGGACCCCGTGGTGCTCACCGGCGTGCCGGAGGACTCCAGCGCCGTCCAGGAGGAGACGTTCGGCCCGACCATCACGGTCGCCAAGGTCGCGGACGCCGACGAGGCGGTGCGCCGGGCCAACGCGGTGGCGTACGGCCTCGGCGGCACGGTCTTCGCCGGGAACGTGCGCCGGGCCACCGAGCTGGCGCGGGCCATGCTCAGCGGCATGACGGCCGTCAACTCGGTGATCTCGTTCGTCGGCGTCCCCGCGCTGCCGTTCGGCGGCGTGGGCGCCTCGGGGTTCGGCCGCATTCACGGGGCCGACGGGCTGCGCGAGTTCACCCGGCCGAAGGCGATCTCCCGGCAGCGTTTCGCCATACCCGGAATGAATCTCACCTCTTTCACTCGAACCCCAGCCGACCTGGAGCGTCTCGTGAAATTGGTCACCTTTCTCCACGGCCGCCGCAAGAGCTAGTTGTCGTGATACTTCCGCTAAAACGATCTTGCGTCCATAATGATGGGTTCCTACGGGGCCAGCAAGGACGTGAGGTGGACAGTGGCGACGGGACGCGACTACCGCGGAATGACCGCGGAGCAACGATTAGCCGACCGCAGGCAGCGGTTGCTGCACGCGGCATACACGTTGTTCGCCGGTGCGGGATTCACGACGACCACGATCGAACGATTGTGCGCCGCGGCCCGCATCTCCAACCGGGCGTTCTATGAATGTTTCTCCGGACGGGAAGATCTCATGCGGGCGGTTTACGACCACTGCGTGGAGGAAACCATGCTCGCCGTCTCCAAGGCGATCGGCGAGGCGCCCCCGGATCCGGACAGCCGCATCGAGGCCGGAATCACGGAGTACATCTCCTTCGTGACCCGGGACGTGCGGCGCGCGCGCATCATGCACCTGGAGGTGCGCAGGGCCGGTGAGATCCTCTCGATGCGCCGCCAGCGGGCCGTCACCGGGTTCACCGAGATCATCGAGGACGCCGTCGGGGAGCTGCCCGTCGGCCTGCCCGGGCGCAAGCATCTGCTGGCCCTCGGCATGGTCGGGGCCCTCCAGGAACTGCTGATCGAGTGGGTGCTCGCCGAGCGGCAACCCCCCCTGGAGCATCTCGTCGAGACCGCCGTGCATATCTTCCGGCGCTCGTTCGGCTCCTGAGCCCGCCTAGGCCACCGCGGCCTCGGGCATCTCCACCGGGATCACCCGGTGCAATCTGGTGATCGCCAGCACACGCATGACCCGCGGCGGCACGTCGCGCAGCACCAGGCGGCGATCGGCCCGCAGCGCGCGACGGTGCGTGCCGACCAGGACCCCGAGACCGGCCGCGTCGATCATCTCCAGGCCGGACATGTCGACGATCAGATCGCCTTCGCCGCGGTCGACCGCCTCATGCAGGCGCGGGCGCAGGCCCGCGACGGTGCCTCCGTCCAGCCTGGACCCGACGTTGACCACCTGCCGTCCCGGAGTTCTCCGGCTCCGCATGGTGCCCTCCTCGTGTCGCGCGGCCGCCAGGCCGCACGGGTTCCCTGCCCATCTGAGCACGCTCTATCCACCTCTTGCCTGGTTGCTTGTCTCCCTGGATCCCGCACACCCCCCCGTCGCCCGGCCGGGCCGCGCCCTCCGCTCGTTACGCTGACGGCATGACGCGAGCTGACAACGACAAGCCGGTCGTGCTGTCCACGATCTACACGCGCACCGGCGACGACGGCGGCACCGCCCTCGGCGACATGAGCCGCACCAGTAAGACCGATCCCCGGCTCGCCGCGTACGCCGACGTGGAGGAGGCCAACGCCGCCATCGGCGTCGCGATGGCGCTCGGCGGTCTCGCGCCCGAGGTGAACGTGGTGCTGACCCGGGTGCAGAACGAGTTGTTCGATCTCGGTGCCGACCTGTGCATGCCGCTGACGGAGAACCCGCCGTTCCCGCCGCTGCGGGTGGAGCAGGAGTACGTCGACCGGCTGGAGGAGCAGTGCGACCGCTTCAACGCCGGGCTCACCCCGCTGCGCAGCTTCATCCTGCCGGGCGGCGCCCCCGGCACCGCGCTGCTGCACGTCGCGCGCACCGTCGTGCGGCGCGCCGAGCGCACCGCGTGGGCGGCCTTGGAGGCGCACGAGGATGTGAACCCGCTCACGGCCAGATATCTCAACCGGCTCAGCGACCTGCTGTTCATCCTGTGCCGGGTGGTGGCGGCGGGCCAGGAGGTGCTCTGGAAGCCCGGCGGCACCCGCTGACGAGGTCAGGCTCGGCCTCGGTGGGGTCCGGGCCGCACGGCGCGGCTGGGCGCCGTACGGAGCGAGGCGGGGGACGTCAGGCGGCGTCCAGGTAGGCGCTCGGCGGCGCGGACTCGACCCAGGCCAGGAAACCGGTCAGGGCGTCCTCGCTCATGGCCAGCGACACCCCGGCGCAGTCGACCGTCCAGTAGCCGACCGGGCCCTCCTTGGCGCTGAGCGGGCGCCGGGTGGAAACGGTGAGGCCGCGCCTCGCGATCGCGTGACGCGGCCTCAGTCGTAGTCCCAGGAACGGGATCCAGTGAAGCTCTCCTCCGGCGTAGCGGGCCACCCCGCTCCTCCAGGCCCTCTCGCCTATCCGGAGGCTGCATACGATGGTGCCCCGGGAGCGGGCCAGCAACACGCCCCGTAGCACGAGCAGGACGGCGATCGCCGCAACGCTCACGAGGATGTCCAGCGCCGCCATCGCCGCCCCCACTTCACATCGGGTGTTTCGTCAGACCTCTTCGCCGGCCGCGCGCAGCCGGGCCCTCGCACGCTTGGCCTCGACCTGGGCCTCGGTGTCCTCGCCGTCCGCCTCGACCGAGGCGAGCGCCCTCTGCAGGGCGTCCCTCGCCGCGGCGACGTCGACCTCGCTGCCGAGCTCGGCCGTCTCCGCCAGCACCGACACGTCGTTGTTGGCCACCGAGATGAACCCGCCGTGGACCGCCGCGACGATGTCGCCCGCGTCGCCGCGCTTGACGCGCAGCACGCCGCCTTCCACGAGGACGCCGAGAACAGGAGCGTGATTCGGCATAATACCGATCTCTCCGTCCACGGTCTTGGCAATCACCATGTCGGCCTCGCCGGACCAGATCTCACGTTCCGGCGAGACGACGCCGATGCGGAGCTTTGCCATCACATACCTTCCTCGGACGCCGGTACGGCGGGGCCGTACCGGCGTCCCGTCGTCAGCGGGCCAGTTCCTTCGCCCGGGCGATGGCCTGGTCGATGCCGCCGACCATGAAGAACGCCTGCTCGGGCAGGTGGTCGTACTCGCCCTCGCACAGCCCCTTGAAGGAGTGGATGGTCTCGTCGACCGGCACGAACTCGCCCGGCTGGCCGGTGAACGCCTCGGCGGCGTACATCGGGTGGGACAGGAAGCGCTCGATCCGGCGGGCACGCTGGACGACCACCTTGTCCTCTTCCGACAGTTCGTCGATGCCGAGGATGGCGATGATGTCCTGGAGTTCCCGGTACTTCTGGAGGATCCGCTTGGTCTCCTGGGCCACCCGGTAGTGCTCCTCGCCCACGATGGTGGGGTCGAGGATGCGGGAGGTGGAGTCCAGCGGGTCCACCGCCGGGTAGATGCCCTTCTCCGAGATCGGCCGGGACAGAACGGTCTGCGCGTCGAGGTGCGCGAACGCGTTGTGCGGGGCCGGGTCGGTGATGTCGTCCGCGGGCACGTAGATCGCCTGCATCGAGGTGATCGAGTGACCGCGGGTCGAGGTGATGCGCTCCTGCAGCACGCCCATCTCGTCCGCCAGGGTCGGCTGGTAACCCACCGCGGACGGCATGCGGCCGAGCAGGGTGGACACCTCCGAACCCGCCTGGGTGAACCGGAAGATGTTGTCGATGAACAGCAGCACGTCCTGCTTCTGCACGTCGCGGAAGTACTCCGCCATGGTCAGCGCGGACAGCGCGACGCGCAGACGGGTGCCCGGGGGCTCGTCCATCTGGCCGAACACCAGGGCGGTGTCCTTGAGGACGTCCGCCTCCTCCATCTCCAGCCAGAGGTCGTTGCCCTCACGGGTGCGCTCGCCGACGCCGGCGAACACCGACGTGCCGGAGAACTTCAGCGCGACCCGGCGGATCATCTCCTGGATCAGGACGGTCTTGCCCACGCCTGCGCCGCCGAACAGGCCGATCTTGCCGCCCTTGACGTACGGGGTGAGCAGGTCGATGACCTTGATGCCGGTGGGCAGCATCTCGGTGCGCGACTCGAGCTGGTCGAACGGCGGGGACGGCCGGTGGATGCCCCACCGCTCGCTGATCTGCAGCGAGGCGGTCTCGACGTCCAGCGCCTCGCCCAGCGTGTTCCACACGTGGCCCTTGACGACGTCGCCGACCGGGACCGAGATGGGGTTGCCGGTGTCGGCGACCGCCACCCCGCGGACCAGGCCGTCGGTGGGCTGCATGGAGATGGCGCGCACCAGGTTGTCACCCAGGTGCTGGGCGACCTCCATGGTGAGCAGTTTGGTCTCGTCGCCGAGGGTGACCTCGACGGTGAGCGCGTTGTAGATGTCCGGCATCGCCTCGACGGGGAACTCCACGTCGACGACGGGCCCCGTGACACGGGCCACGCGACCAACACCGGTCGCGACGGTCTCAGCTGTCATTGTGGTTTCTCACTCTTTCCCCGCGGCGGCGTCGGCGAGCGCGTTGGCACCACCGACGATCTCGCTGATTTCCTGGGTGATCTCGGCCTGGCGAGCCTGGTTCATCTGCTGGGTGAACGTGCGGATGAGCTCGTTGGCGTTGTCGGTCGCCGACTTCATCGCGCGGCGCCGGGAGGCGTGCTCGGAGGCGGCCGACTGGAGCAGCGCGTTGAAGATGCGCGACTCGATGTAGCGGGGCAGGAGCTGGTTCAGCACCTCACCCGCCGTCGGCTCGAACTCGTAGTACGGGAGCGGGCCCTCCGCCGGCTGCTCGGTGGTCTCTTCGACCTCCAGGGGCAGGATGCGCTTGACCTGCACCTGCTGCGTCAGCATCGAGACGAACTCGGTGTGCACGACGTGGATCTCGTCGATCCCGTTCTCGTCGGAGAACGAGTTCACCAGGGCCTCGCCGATCTCTTTGGCGTGCTGGTACAGGGGGTTGTCGGAGAACCCCGACCACTCCCCGCTCATCTCCCGGCTGCGGAACCGGTGCCAGGTGATGCCCTTGCGGCCCACGACGTACGGCTTGATCTCCAGGCCGCGCCCGCGCAGGTGACCCGCCAGGGCCTCGGCCTCGCGCAGGATGTTGGCGTTGAAGCCGCCCGCGAAACCGCGGTCGCTCGTCACGATCAGCACGCCGGCGGTGGCCGGGCGCTCCTTGGCGACGGTCAGCGGGTGGTCCACGTCGGACGTGTTGCTGAGGACGGCCGACACCGCGCGAGTGATCTCGCGCTCGTACGGCACGGCCGCCTCCATGCGCTGCTGCGCCTTGATGATGCGCGACGACGCGATGAGCTCCTGCGCCCGGGTGATCTTCGCCGTGGACTTGACCCCTCGGATACGCCGCCGCAGCACCCTTAGCTGGGCACCCATGCGTTACTTCTTCTCGCTCGACGGGCGGACGTGCTTCACGATCTTCTCCTGGCCGACCTCGTCGGCCTCCAGCGCCTCGACGGGCTCGTCCTGGACCAGGAGCTCACCGGCGGAGGTCTGGAAGGTCTGCTTGAACTCCGTGATGGCCTCCTTCAGCGCGGTGACCGTGTCGTCGTTCATGACACGGGACTCCCGGATGCCGTCGAGGATGCCCTTGTGGCGGCTGGAGAGGTGCTCCAGGAACTCCGCCTCGAAGCGGCCGATGTCCTCCAGCGGCACGTCGTCCAGCTCGCCGCTGGTGCCGCTCCAGACCGAGACGACCTCCTTCTCCACCGGGAAGGGGGTGTACTGCGGCTGCTTGAGCAGCTCCACCAGGCGGGCGCCGCGCTCCAGCTGGGCACGGGAGGCCGCGTCCAGGTCGGAGGCGAAGGCGGCGAACGCCTCCAGGTCGCGGTACTGCGAGAGCGCCAGGCGCAGCGTGCCGGCGACGGTCTTCATCGCCTTGATCTGCGCGGAGCCGCCGACTCGCGACACCGAGATACCGACGTTGATCGCGGGACGGACGCCCGCGTTGAACAGGTCGGTCTCCAGGAAGCACTGGCCGTCGGTGATGGAGATGACGTTGGTCGGGATGAACGCCGAGACGTCGTTGCCCTTGGTCTCGATGATCGGCAGGCCGGTCATCGAGCCCGCGCCCATGTCGTCCGACAGCTTCGCGCAGCGCTCCAGCAGACGCGAGTGCAAGTAGAAGACGTCGCCGGGGAACGCCTCGCGGCCCGGCGGGCGGCGCAGCAGCAGGGACACGGCGCGGTAGGCGTCGGCCTGCTTGGTCAGGTCGTCGAAGACGATCAGGACGTGCTTGCCCTGGTACATCCAGTGCTGCCCGATGGCGGAACCGGTGTAGGGGGCGATGTACTTGTAACCGGCGGGGTCGGAGGCCGGGGCGGCGACGATGGTGGTGTACTCCATCGCGCCCGCCTCCTCCAGGCGGGCCCGCACCTGCGCGATCGTCGAGCCCTTCTGGCCGACGGCGACGTAGACGCAGCGCACCTGCTTGGCGGGGTCGCCGCTCTCCCAGTTCTCACGCTGGTTGAGGATCGTGTCCACCGCGATCGCGGTCTTGCCGGTGCCGCGGTCGCCGATGATCAGCTGGCGCTGGCCGCGGCCGATCGGCGTCATGGCGTCGATCGCCTTGAGGCCGGTCTGCAGCGGCTCCTTCACCGGCTGCCGCTGGACGACCGAGGGGGCCTGCACCTCCAGGGGACGGCGTCCCTCGGCCTCGATCGCCCCCTTGCCGTCGATGGGGTTCCCCAGGGGGTCGACCACGCGGCCGAGGAAGGCGTCGCCGATCGGCGCGGACAGGACCTCGCCCGTCCGGCGGACCGCCTGGCCCTCTTCGATGCCGCTGAAGTCGCCGAGGACCACGACACCGATGTCGCGTACGTCGAGGTTCAGCGCCAGACCGCGCGTGCCGTCCTCGAATTCGAGCAGTTCGTTCGCCATCGCCGAAGGCAGGCCGGAGATGTGGGCGATCCCGTCACCGGCGTCGACGACGGTCCCGATCTCCTCGCGCGCCGCGCCTTCCGGCTCGTACGCCTGAACGAAGCGCTCAAGGGCTTCCCGGATCTCGTCCGGGCGGATCGTCAGCTCCGCCATCTCTCTTCAGTCTCCCTTATCATCGGCCGCCACGACTCCACTAGCCGGCCAATCGGCGGCGGACTTCTTCGATACGTCCTGCGATCGTGGTGTCGATCATCTCGTCTCCCAGACGGACCGAGAATCCACCGATCACCCGGGAGTCCACCTCTGTGTTCAGGTGGACGTCGCGCCCGTAGGTGGTGCGCAGCCAGTCGGCCAGACGCCGCTTCTGGGCGTCGGTCAGCGGAACGGCGCTGCGCACCACGGCGACGAGTTGCTGCCGCTGCTCCGCCACGAGCCAGATGTATTCGTTCAGCCCGGTTTCCAAGCTACGACCACGCGGGTACCCCACGAGCCGGGTCACCAGGCCCAGCGTGACGGGGGTGACCTTGCCCTCCAGCAGCTCGGCGACCAGCCGGCCCTTCGCCTCGGCGGGCACCGAGATGTCGGCGAGCACCATGCGCAGCCGGGGGTTGGCCTCGACGATGCGGCCGAACCTGAACAGCTCGTCCTCGACGTCGTCGAGCATGCCGTGCGACTCGCCTTCGGCGGCCGACGCGATCACGCTCAGCCGCTCCAGCGCGTCGGCGAGGTCCGCCGAGCGGGACCAGCGCGCCGACACCGCCGCCACCACGGTCTCCATGGCGGCCTCGGACACCTTGGCGCCGAGGAGCATGCGCGCGACCTCGGCCTTCTGCTCCGCGTGACGCGCCGGGTCGGAGAGGTTGCGGCGCAGCGCGTGCTCGCGGTCCAGCAGGACCGCGACCCCGTGCAGGTCCGCGGCCAGCCGGCCGAGATCGGCCGTCGCCGCCACCGCGTTGAAGCGCTCCTCCACGGTGGCGAACGAACTACGGCTCAGACCTCTCATCAGCGCACCGCCGCCTGGCCCGTGGTCTCCAGCTCCTCAAGGAAGCGGTCCACCACGCGCGACTGGCGGGTCTCGTCCTCGAGGGACTCGCCCACGATGCGCGCGGCCAGCTCGGTCGACAGGCGGCCGAGCTCGGTGCGCAGCTGGGTGAACGCCTGCAGGCGGTCGGCCTCGATCTGCGCGTGCGCCGCCTCGATCAGACGGCGAGCCTCGCTCTGGGCCTCCTCCCGCAGCTCGGCCTTGATCTGCGCGGCCTGCTCACGGGCCTCCTCGCGCATGCGAGCGGCCTCGTGCCGGGCCTCGGCCAGCTTGGCGCGGTACTCCTCCAGCGTGGCGCGGGCCTCGGCCTGGGCGTCCTCGGCCTTCTTGATGCCGCCTTCGATGGCCTCGGTCCGCTCCGTGAGCGTTTTCTGGATGCGGGGGACGAGGATTCTGCCGACGACCACCAGCACCAGGAGGAACGCGAAGCTGCCGACGACCAATTCGTAGGCGTGCGGGACGAGGGGGTTGTTCTCCTCGGCCGCCAGGATTCCGGTTGCCAGCGTCATTGATGTCATGGATGCAGCCTTCCGTCAGAGGATGGTCGCGCCACTCAGATGGTCTGGAAGATGAAGGGCGCGACCAGACCGATCAGGGCCAGCGCCTCGGTGAGGACGAAGCCGAGGAGCATGTTCTGGCGGATCAGGCCGTACGCTTCGGGCTGGCGCGCGATGGCCTGCACACCCTGGCCGAAGATGATGCCCACGCCGATGCCGGGGCCGATGGCGGCAAGGCCGTAACCGATGGCGGTGACGTTGCCGGAGACCTCAGCGAGAATGCTCATTGCTGTGATTCCTTTACTTTTGGCCGGTGCCGGTGCACCGGTCTTGGCTATTCGGGGTTCGCGGGACTCAGTGATCGGGGTGCAGCGACGCGCCGATGTACATGGCGGCCAGCAGCGTGAACAGGAACGCCTGCAGGTACTGGATGAACATCTCGAAGCCGGTCATCAGCGTCGCCATGATCACACCGAGGATGCCGACCGGCGCGCCGAACGGCGTGAGGGCCTCGAACAGGAACCAGAAGCCCACCGCGCTGAAGAACGCGAGGATCATGTGGCCGGCGAACATGTTCGCGAACAGTCGGACCGCGTGGGTGAACGGCGCGGTCACGAAGTTCTGCAGAAGCTCGATCGGGATGAGCATGGCGTACGCCGGCTTGGGCAGGCCGGGGGGCACGAGGTTCTTGAAGTACCCGATGAGCCCTTGCACCTTGATACCGAGGTACAGCTTGATGACGTAGATCACGAGGGCCAGCACCGCGGGGAACGCGATGTGCGAGGCGATGGGGAGCTGGATCCCCGGGACGACGCCCATGAGGTTCCAGCAGAAGACCAGGAAGAAGAGCGGGACGAGCAGCGGCATCCACTTCTCGGCGTCCTTGCCGAGGAACGGCCGGGCGATCTCGTCCCTCACGAACAGGTAACCGATCTCACCGAGGTTCTGCATGCCGCGGGGCACGAGTTTCGGGCTGGCGAACGCGCTCCAGGCCAGCACGCAGACCAGCAGCGCACCGAGGAGAGCGAACAGCGCGGGCTTTGACGCCCACTCCGGGGCACCTGGCCAGAGCGGGGGGAAATTGAAGATCGAAGGCCCTGGGGCCTCGAACTCTCCGTCGGCGGCGAGGACCGTCAGCGCGCTCACGCGGCGTTCCCTCCAAGGTGGTGGATCAACAGAAGACTGCGAGAAGTGGACGGGGCGCTCAGCGCCCGTACCTCACATACACCAGGTACACCGCGAGCACGGTCCCAAGGACGATGCCTATCGGGAAGAGCGCGGCCACGTCGAGCCAACGGCCCAGCAACCAGCCGACGCCGCCCCAGGCCAGCATCCCGGCGACCAGATAGCTCGGGATGGACCAGGCGGCATTGGCGAAGTCGCGGCCGTCTTCCTCGGGCTTGCGCTGCTCGCTCATCGCGGGCACGACGATAGCAGGCGGGCAGGGGACTAGTCATATCGGACCCCACCCGACCTCGGATGAATCCTACGCTCATGTCCGACGGCCCTGACCGGGAACCTCGGCGCTCGGGTCGACGTACAGCATTTTGAGTTTCAGGAACGCGCGGACCTCACCGATCGTCCAGGTGATGGTGCACAACACGACGCTCCAGCCGAGGGCGCGCGGGGAGAACGCGGTGGCTTCACGGAAGGCGCTCAGCAGCACCATGAGCAGGATCACCTTGACGAGGTATCCCAGCACGGCGGCGAGCATCATCATCTGGGGCGACACGCGGCCCGCCCAGGTGACGGCCGCGAGGCCGATCGTGAAGAAGACCGCTACCAGCGCCACGCCGATCGCGGCGCCGAGCGCACCCGCACCCCCTGCTAGCAGCGCCGCCGCGACGACCACGACCAGCCCGACCACGATGGTTGGTATTGCCGCGCTTTTGAGTGCGCGCACGTCGTTAGCCTGCATCGGCGCTCCAAGGAGAACAGGTTGTCAAGCGAGCGTTTGCTACCTTACTGAGCGACCGTCTCGCCGCCCTTGCTAGTGAAAGATATCACAAGCTCGGGCTAGGCTCCTTTACCAGGGCTTTCGCCGAGGTAACAGAAGAGCGCACCCGCAGGTGAACAGCAGGTCAACGGGTGGTCGCCGCCCGGGTGTCCGGAGCCGGGCCCTGCGCGGGCACGCCGTGCGCCGGCGCGCCGGGGGCACCCGGGGCGGCCGTCCCGCCGGGCCCGCCCGTTCCGCCGGGACCCGGGCGCGCCGCGTGGGCGCCGCCGCGTCCGGAGCGCCACAGCGGCAGCGCCATCATCACCAGCACGACCAGCGCCAGCAGCACGGTGAGCGGGAACAGGATCAGCGGCACGCCGCCGACCGACATGCCGACCACGCTCGCGGCGAACAGGAAGGTCCACGCGTACATGATCAGGACCGTGCGGCGGTGGGAGTGGCCGATCTGGAGCAGGCGGTGGTGCAGGTGGCCCCGGTCGGGCGCGAACGGCGACAGGCCCTGCGAGGTGCGGCGCACCACGGCCATCAGGAGGTCCATCAGCGGGAGCACCATCACCGCCACCGGCAGCAGCACCGGCAGCACGACGGGGAAGCGGTTGATCTCGGGGATGCCCGAGTAGTCGACCCGGCCGGTCACCGTGACCACCGACGACGCCAGCACCAGGCCGATGAGCATCGCGCCGGTGTCGCCCATGAAGATCTTGGCGGGGTTGAAGTTGTGCGGCAGGAAGCCCAGGCACATGCCGATGAGGATCGCCGCGATGATCGCCGGGACGTTCAGGCGGGTCGGCTCGTGGTCGGCGGTGACGAAGGAGTTCTGCGAGAGGGCCAGCGAGTACACGAAGGTCGCCATCGCGGCGATGCAGACGATGCCCGCGGCCAGGCCGTCCAGGCCGTCCACGAAGTTGACCGCGTTGATGGCCACCACGACGACCAGGATCGTGATGATGGTGCGCAGCGTCTCGTCCAGGCTGATGGTGCCGCCGTTGGGCTGCGGGATCCACAGGATGGTCAGCTTGAACGCCACCAGCACGCCCGCGGCGGCGATCTGGCCGACCAGCTTCACGAAGGCGTCCAGGCCCCACCAGTCGTCGAAGAAACCGGTCAGCACGATGATGCCGCCGGCCAGCGCGAGCGCGAGGGCGGTACGGCCGTCGCCGATCTCGGGGGCCGCCAGGGTCTCGCCGAGGTGCGGCAGCCTGGTGGCGACGAAAAGGCCGGCCAGCATGCCGGCGTACATGGCGAGGCCGCCGAGGCGCGGGGTGCGGACGGTGTGCACGTCCCTCTCGCGGATCTCCGGCGCGGCGCCGATGCGCAGGGCGAAGACCCTGACCAGCGGGACCAGGAGGTAGGTGACCGCCGCCGCCACCAGCGCTATCAGGAGGTATTCGCGCACGGACCCAGTTTCCCGTATCCCCCGGTCACTTGTGACCGGAAAAGTACATAGAACGACACATTAACCCCGTGGATACGCCGGATGACCGGCGGTCAATCTGGTGACCCGTTCGGCCACCGACGTTATCGCACCCGGCTCCCGCACCGCCTGCGCCACCAAGGAAGCGATCTCCTTCATCTCGGGCACGCCCATGCCCTGCGTGGTCACGCACGACGTGCCGAGGCGCACGCCGGAGTTCACCCGCGGCGGCTCGGGATCGTAGGGGATGGCGTTGCGGTTGAGGACGATGCCCGCCTGGGCGCACGCCGTCTCGGCGCTCACCCCGGTCGCGCCGAGGTCGCGGACGTCGACCAGCGCCATGTGGGTGTCGGTGCCACCGGTCACCGGGCGCAGTTCCTCCTCCGCCAGGGCCTCGGTCAGCGCCTTGGCGTTGGCGACCACCTGGGCGGCGTACGTGCGGAACTCCGGGCGAAGCGCCTCGCCGAACGCGACCGCCTTGGCCGCTATGACGTTCATCAGCGGGCCGCCCTGCACGAACGGGAACACCGCGCGGTCCACCCGGGCCGCCACCTCCCGCGTGCAGAGGATGCCGCCGCCCCTCGGGCCGCGCAGCGACTTGTGCGTGGTGAACGTCACCACGTCCGCGTGCGGCACCGGCGACGGCACCGCGCCCCCCGCCATCAGGCCGATCTCGTGGGCCACGTCGGCGAGCAGCCATGCCCCCACCTCGTCGGCGATGCCGCGGAACACCTCGAAGTCGATCAGCCTGGGGTACGCCGCCGCCCCGCAGATGATCATGTCGGGGCGGTGCCGCAGCGCCAGTTCGCGCACCTCGTCGTAGTCGATGGTCTCGGTGTCCCTGCGCACGCCGTACGACACGACGTCGAACCACCGGCCCGAGAAGTTCCCCTTCGACCCGTGCGTCAGATGCCCGCCGTGCGACAGCTCCATCGCCAGCACCGTGTCCCCCGGCCGGAGCAGCGCGACGTACGCCGCCATGTTGGCCGCCGCCCCCGAATAGGGCTGCACGTTCGCGTGATCCGCCCCGAACAGCTCCAGCGCCCGCCGCACCGCCAGCCGCTCCACGCGGTCGGCGACCTCGCACCCCCCGTGGTACCGCCCCCCTGGATACCCCTCCGCGTACTTGTTGCTCAGCACCGACCCCAGCGCCGCCAGCACCGCCGGCGAGGCGAGATTCTCGCTGGCGATCAGCTGCAGCCGTCCCCGGACCCTGTCCAGCTCGTCCCCGAGCGCCCCGGCCACCTCCGGGTCGCCCCTGGCCAGCTCGGCGGGATCGGCACCGTAGAACACCTGCTCCCCGTCACGGAAAGCCACCACTCCCCCTCTCGCGCACGCGTGAGACACCGCTGTCCACAGTACGCCCGGAGGATGACGGTCAGTTGTAGGCGTGGGGGGCCGTCGAGGCGGCGGGGATCCACCTCGGGGTGTCGGCGGCCTGGTCGCTGATGGCGGTCAGGACGGCCTGGCGGTACATGTCGAGGCGGTTCTTCCACTCGGTCATGTCCTGGACGTAACGCTCACCGACCGGCGCGTCCCAGACGTCGCGGCTGCGGGCCATCTGGTAGGCGCGGTCCAGGGATCCCGTGAGGCCCTCCAGCAGCGGCTGGGCCTGCTGCCACAGGTCGACGAGCTTCTGGTACTCCGGGTTGAAGCGCCAGTTGGTGGCCTGGCCGTCCGGGCTGAAAGGGTCGGACGAGGACGAGGGCGGCATCTCGCCGGGCTGCAGAGGCTGCGGGGCCGGGGGGTCGACGTTCATCTAGCCCTCCTTCACGAACCGGATGTCGCGTCGTCGTCGCTGTAACGGCCGTTCCGGGGCTCGTCTTCGTGAGGGGAGTAAATCCCTGACTGTACGTGTCCGGCGCCGCGTGCCTCGCTCACAGGGCCCGCCAGACCGTGTGCGGCGGCGGGTTCCCCCGGATCGGGCGGCAGCGGCGCGGACGGCTTCCCCTGTCCCGACGGATCACCCGGCCCGACCTGCCCCACCGGCCCGTCCGCCTTCGGATGCCCCGGGTCGGCCCCCTCCGGCGGCACGATCACCGGCGTCTCCAGCGGCGGGATCTTGTCCATGTTCTGCATCAGCCACCGCAGATGCTCGGGACTCGGCGGCTTCATCGTGACCTCGACCACCCGCACCCCGTCCACCTCGATCACCCGGGTCCGCTCCTCACTGGTGTCGATGTCGTTGGGATTGTCCTTCTGCGGCGTATCCAGTTGATCCCCACCCGCACCTTCCGCGACCGCGGCCCCCACCACACCATCCGCCTGCGGCACCGCCCCACCGGCGGGAGCCGGCGATGATCCGTCCCCCTGCGGAACCGCCCCACCGGCCTCTCCGGTGGGAGTGGCGTAGTAGCCGTCACCCTGCGGAACCGCCCCACCGGTTTCCCCCGTGGGAACCAGGGAGGAGCCGTCGCCCTGCGGAACCGCCCCACCGGACTCTCCCGTGGGAGCCGCGTAGTAGCCGTCACCCTGCGGAGCCGCGCCGCCGGACTCTCCGGTGGGAGCCGCTGCGCCGTCCGCCTGCGGTGGCGTTCCGCCGGACTCCGGGGTGGGGGCGAGGACGGAGCCGTCCGCCTGGGGGGTCGTGCCGCCGGGGTCGCCCGGGGCCGCGCCGTTGGCCTGTGGTGCCGGGTCGGGGGCGTCGCCGGGGTAGACGGGGAGCAGCATCTCGGACTGCGGGGTGGTGCCGGACGGGGCGCCCGTGGGCTGCGCGTCGTCCGGGGTGGCAGGGGGCGCGATGGACTCGGGGCCGGGAGAGGGCTCCGGGGCGGGAGAGGACTCCGACCAGGGGCCCGGGGCGGCGTCGGCGGACTTGGGGCCCATCGGCTCGATGTAGCCGGGCTTGTCCCCCTTGGGGGTGTCCGTCTTGTCGGCCGGGGGCGCGTCCGGCTTGCCGTTCGGGGACGGGTCGGGCTTGTCGGCCTTCGGGGTGGGGTCGGGCTTGTCCGCCTTGGGCTGGTCGTTCTTGGGCTCGTCGTTCTTGGGCTGGTCGTTCTTGGGCTGGTCGTTCTGGTCCTTCGGCGGCGCTTCCGGCTTGTCCGGCTTGTCCGGCTTGTCCGGCTTGTCGGCGGGGGGCGGCTCGACCTTGTGGTCCTTGCGCTCCGGCTCCGTCTTGGGCGCGTCGTTCTTCGGGCCGTCGTTCTTGTCGCCCTTGGGCGCGTCCTTGTCGGGCTTCTCGCCCTTGGGCTCGTCGTTCTTGTCGGCCTTCGGGCCGTCGTTCTTGTCGTTCTTGTCCGGCTTCTCGCCCTTGGGCTCGTCGTTCTTGTCCGACTTGGGAGGGTCTTTTTCGGGCTTGTCGTTCTTGTCGCCCTTGGGGCCGTCGTCCTTGTCCGACTTGGGGGCGTCCTTGTCGGGCTTGTCGGCGGGCGGGGTGGGGTCGGGGGTCTTGTCCTTGGCCTCGGGCTTGTCGCCTGACTTGTCGTCCTTTTCGGACTTGTCGGGCTTGTCGTCCGGCTTGGCGCCGTCCTTGCCGGCGGGGAGCTTCATGCCGGTGGGGCCGGTGGACGGGTCCTTCTGCTTCTCCTGCTTCTCCAGCAGGACGAGCCGCGCGCTGACGTCGCGGATCAGCGTGTCGCCGGCGTCCGCCACCTGGGCGGGGCGGTGGGTGACGGGTACGGCGAGACCGGCGGCGCCGGTGAGCTGGGTGATGCGGGACTCGACGCCGCGCATCCGCGTCCCGGCGGTCCGCACCTCGGCCAACAGCTCACGGACCAGCTTGGGGTCCATTCCGTCCAGCTTGCCCATGGGCGTCTCCCGTGCTCGTGGTCGCGCTCGTGGTCCGCCTCCCCCGAGACGGGCTCGCGCCCGCCCGCGCCCATGCTCCCTCGCCCCGGCCCGGCGCTCAAGAGCACAGCCGCACATCACGGTACTGAGATCACCCGCCGCACGGTGCCGCGATAGCCATAGAGCATGAGTCAGGCCCCGGAACCGGCACCCGGCTCCACGCTCTTGCCCGCACTCCCTCGCGGCGCGGAATCGCCCGCCTCATCAGGCTTGCCAGTCCGCACAGGCTCGGCGTCCTTGGGCTCCTCCGCGTCCTTCGGCTCCTCCGCGACCTTCGGCGCTTCCGGAGCGACCTCGGGAGCAGGAACCGGGTCGGCGGCAGGAACGGTGGCGGATGCCGGCCCGGACGTGGCCTCGGTGGCACCGGCGGCCTGCTCGGACGCGGGCTCGGTGGCCTCGGCGGCGCCGGGAGACCGCTCGGACGCGGGCTCGGTGGCCGGGATCGCGCCGGGAGACGACTCGGACACCGGCTCGACGGCGTCGGCGGGGGTGGGCTCGGAGGGCGGGGTGGGGGCGGCGCCGCCGTCGGTGGCGACGTAGCCGATGACGCTGCGGAGTCTCTCCACCGAGATCGCGCCCTGGCGCAGGACGCGGGGGACGGCCGTGGTGAGGTCGACGATGGTGGAGGGGACGTTGTCGGCGCACGGGCCGCCGTCCAGGTAGACGGCGACGGTGTCGCCGAGCTGGTCCTCGGCGTCGGCGGCGGTGGTGGCGGGTGGCGCGCCGGTGCGGTTGGCGCTGCTCACGGCCATCGGGCCGGTCTCCCTGAGCAGTTCGAGCGCGAGCGAGTGGAGCGGCATCCGGATCGCCACGGTGCCCTTGGTGTCGCCGAGATCCCAGGTGAGCGAACGGCCCGCCCGGCAGATCAGCGTCAGCGGGCCGGGCCAGAACATGTCGATGAGATCCTGGCCGTAGCTGCCGAGCTCCTCGACCAGGGCGCTCGCCGCGCGCACCGATCCCACCAGCACCGGCACCGGCACGTCCCGGCCCCGGCCCTTGGCGTCCAGGAGCGCGTTGACCGCCCCGGGCGTGAAGGCGTCGGCGCCGACGCCGTACACGGTGTCGGTCGGGATGACGACGAGCTCGCCGGCCCGGATGGCCGCCAGCGCGGCGGCCAGGCCGTCGGCCCGCTGCTCGGGGTCGGCACAGTCATAACGTCGTGTCACGACTCGTCATCCTCCCACGTGGCGCCGGCGCCTCGCGCCGCGGCGTCACTCCTGGCCGAACCGCGCGGTGACGAACCGGTCCCGGCCGGTAAGATCTTCGTGGTCGCGGGTGTCCCGCCAGCCGCGTTCCTCGGAGAAGACCAGGTACACATCGGATCCCTGCTGGTCGGAATGCTCGACGGCGACCAGCCCCCCGGGCCGCAGCAGTCGGCGCGCCGTGCGCTCGACGGCCCGCACCTCGTCCAGCCCGTCCTTCCCCGAGCCGTACAGCGCCCGGGACGGGTCGTAGTCGCGCACCTCAGGGTCGCGGGGCACCGCGCCGGGCGGGATGTAGGGCGGGTTGGACACGACGAGGTCCACCCGGCCGTTCAGCTCGGGCAGGCAGTCGGCGAGGTCCTCCGGATGCAGCGAGACGCGCCCCTGCCCGTGCTCGACGATGTTGCGCTTGGCCCAGCCGTACGCCACGGGGTCCACCTCGACGGCGTGCACCTGGGCGAGCGCGACCTCCTGGGCGATGGACAGCGCGATGGCGCCCGAGCCGGTGCCGAGGTCCACCACCAGCGGCGACGCGACGTCCATCTCGCGCAGCCGGTCGATGGCCCACCCGGCGACCACCTCGGTCTCCGGGCGCGGCACGAAGACCCCGGGGCCCACGTCGAGGGACAGGTAGCGGAAGTAGGCGCGCCCGGTGATGTGCTGGAGCGGCTCGCGGGCCTCCCGCCGCGCGACGCCCTCCCAGAACAGCGCGTCGAACTCGCCGTCCTTCACGGTGTGCAACTGGCCGCGCCGCACGCCGTGGACGAACGCGGCGATCTCCTCGGCGTCGGTCCGCGGTGAGGGAACCCCCGCCTCGGCGAGCCGGGCGGTGGCCAGCGCTATCTCGTCCATCAGCAAGGTCATGGCAGTGTTTGTGAACGCTCCGTGAACGGTGTCGTCAGGCGTGCGCGGCGAGTTTCTCCGCCATGTCGGCGTCGGTGAGAGCCTGGATGACCGCGCTCAGCTCGCCGTCCAGCACCTGGTCGAGGTTGTAGGCCTTGAATCCAACGCGGTGGTCGGAGATGCGGTTCTCCGGGAAGTTGTACGTGCGGACGCGCTCGGAGCGGTCGACCGTGCGGACCTGCGACTTCCGCTCGGCGGACGCGACGGCCTCGGCCTCCTCCTGCGCGATCGCCAGCAGCCGGGCCCGCAGGATGCGCAGCGCCGACTCCTTGTTCTGGAGCTGGCTCTTCTCGTTCTGGCAGGACACCACGACGCCGGTCGGCACGTGGGTGATGCGCACCGCGGAGTCGGTGGTGTTGACGCTCTGGCCGCCGGGACCCGAGCTGCGGAACACGTCCACCCGCAGGTCATTGGGGTCGATCTGGACCTCGACCTCCTCCGCCTCGGGGTACACCAGCACGCCCGCCGCGGAGGTGTGGATGCGGCCCTGCGACTCGGTGACCGGCACCCGCTGCACCCGGTGCACGCCGCCCTCGTACTTCAGGCGCGCCCACACCCCGTCCCCGCCCTTGGCCTTCATCGCGACGGTGACGTCCTTGTAGCCGCCGAGATCGGAGTGCTGAGCGTCGATGACCTCGGTCTTCCAGCCCTCGCGCTCGGCGTAGCGGAGGTACATGCGCAGGAGGTCCCCGGCGAACAGGGCCGACTCCTCGCCGCCCTCGCCCGCCTTGATCTCCATGATGATGTCTTTGTCGTCGTTGGGGTCGCGCGGGATCAGCAGGTGGCGCAGCCGCTCCTCAAGGGGGGCGATGCGGGCCTCCAGCTCCTCGGCCTCGGCGGCGAAGGCGGCGTCCTCCTCGGACAGCTCCCTGGCGGCCTGGAGATCCGCCCGGACAGCCTCGAGCTCGCGGTAGGTGGTGACGACCGGGGTGAGCTGGGCGTAGCGCTTGCCGAGCGTGCGCGCGCGGTTCTGGTCCGCGTGCACGGCGGGATCCGCGAGGCTCTGTTCCAGCTTCGCGTACTCACCGAGCAACTCGTCGAGTTTCACCGCGCGTCCTCTCCCTCACGATCGGTGCGGACATGGTCACGGCGGGCGAACGCCGAGGGTCGTCACCAAGAACGCCGGCCTGCGGACGACACCCCTGACGGGGCGTGGTCCGGGCCGGCGTTCTCGTCGCGCTACTTGCTCGCGGGCTTCTTGCCGAAACGCTTCTCGAAGCGGGCCACCCGGCCACCGGTGTCCAGGATCTTCTGCTTGCCCGTGTAGAACGGGTGGCAGGCGGAGCACACGTCGGCGTGGATGACGCCGTTCTTGGCGGTGCTTCGGGTGGTGAAGCTGGCGCCGCAGCTACAGGTCACCTCAGTGGTGCCGTACTGGGGGTGAATGTCGGGCTTCATGATTTCCTTTCCTGGTGCGGCCGCCGGGTCGCCCTCGCCGGTCGCCGTCGTGCCTGACGGGGACCTGGGGCGTGAACCGGAACCGCCGTTGTCCGGCTACCAGTGTGCCAGATCCTGTAACCCCGCCAGGCCACCCGGCATTCCCGGCCGCTCAGGGCCGCCCGGGGCGGCTCATGTAGGCGAGGACGGCGAGGACCCTGCGGTGGTCGTCGGGCGCGGGGTCCAGGCCGAGCTTGGTGAAGATCCCCGAGATGTGCTTCTCCACGGCGCCCTCGGTGACGCCGAGCCGCCCGGCGATGGCGGTGTTCGACCTGCCCTGCGCCATCAGGCCGAGCACCTCGGACTCCCGGGCGGTGAGCGAGTCCAGCACGTGGCCCCGGCGGCGGCTGAGCAGCTGCGTCACCACGTCGGGGTCGAGGACGGTGCCGCCGCCCGCGACGCGGCGTACGGCCTCCAGGAACTCGGCGACGTCGGCGACGCGCTCCTTGAGCAGGTAGCCCACCGCCGCGGCGTTCCGGCCGATCAGCTCGGTGGCGTAGTGCTCCTCGACGTACTGCGACAAGACCAGCACGGCCAGGCCGGGGCGCAGCGCGCGGGCTTTCAGGGCGGCGCGCAGGCCCTCGTCGGTGTGGCTCGGGGGCATGCGCACGTCGACCAGGGCCAGGTCGGGCCGGTGCTCGCGCACGGCGTCGATCAGGGCGTCGCCGTCGCCTACCGCGGCGACGGTCTCGATGCCGCCGTCGGCCAGCAGCCTGACCAGGCCCTCGCGCAGCAGCACCGAGTCCTCGGCGATCACGACCCGCATGGGCGTTCCGTCGTCCTCACCATTCGTACGGTAGCCGGGCCGAGATCGTCGTGGGGCCGCCGGGCGGGCTGTGCACGGTCAGCGTGCCGTCGATGGTGGCGGCGCGGTCGGCGAGACCGGCCAGGCCGCCGCCGGGGCGGGCCTCGGCGCCGCCCATGCCGTTGTCGTAGATCTCGACCAGCACGTGGTCGCGTTCCTTGCCGACGCGGACGGACGCCTCGGTGGCCAGCGAGTGCTTGGCCATGTTGGTCAGCGACTCGGCGACCACGAAGTAGGCGATGCTCTCCACCGCGGGCGGGGGGCGTTCGTCCGTGTCCACCCACACGTCCACGTGGATCGGCGCGCGGGCGGCCAGCGCGGACAGGGCGGCGTCCAGGCCGCGGTCGGTGAGGATGGCGGGGTAGATCCCCCGGGCGAGGTCGCGCAGCTCGGCGATGGCGGCCTTGGCCCCGGCGTGCGCCTGGGCGAGCAGTTCCTTGGCCTCGGCGGGGTCGGACTCCATCTTGGACTGGGCGCGGCCGAGATCCATGGCGACCGCGAGCAGCCGCTGCTGTGCGCCGTCGTGCAGGTCCCGTTCGATCCTGCGGCGCTCGGCCTCGGCGGCGTCCACGCCGCGCGCCCGGCTGGCCCGCAGGTGGATGACCCGCTCCTCGTCGCCGGCGCCGAGCAGCGCCACGGCGAGCATGCCGTGCAGCCACGCCATTCCGCGGACCACGTAGAGCGTGCCGGCGGTGATCAGCAGGCCCAGCAGCGCCCAGGGCACGGACTCCGGCAGGTTGTCGACCATCACGGTGTCGGTGATCGAGGTCGGAAGCTGCAGCAGGACGAGCAAGGGCTGGGCGACCAGGCCCAGCGACGCCGTCCACAACACGGCCGACACGGTGAACTCGACGAGGCTCAGGGGGAACAGCAGCAGGAGGTACCCGAAGTCCTTCCACGTCGCCGGGTCGGACGGCAGCCAGAACAGGCGGCGCAGCCAGCCCCCGTCCGGCCACGGCCGGTAGGGCTCGGCGATGGTGATGCCGAAGGCCGGCCGCATGAGACGGCGTTCCAGGACGGCGCCCCCTCGCCAGCACAACATGGTCAGCAGGAACAGCGGCAGCCCGACCCACACGATGACCAAGCTCAGGGACACCGGCACGGCGAACGCCAGCACCACGAACCAGAAGATCCCCGGCACGATGCTGAGCAGCAGATACGCCGCCGCCCGCCATGTCATCGGATCGACGAACAGCCCCAACGGCCCCCGAGGCCCTAACGGAACCCTTTCCCGCAAAGGCGGGCGCTCACCCGCCCCAGCCCACGCCACCATCACCCGCCCCTTTCCAAGCCCCGACGTCAGGCCCCAAGCCTGTCAACCCCCGCCCCCGAACACCATGTGGCGGCCACGAGTCGCCGAGGTGGGGACAACCCCACCCCGGCCGGCCGGAGCCGGTTCCGGGGATCACGGGAAGAGCTGGTGAACAGGCGTTGGAGACGCAGGAGGTGGCGTATCGGGACGCGGGGACGGACGGCGGCGCGGGAGGGCGGCCGTCGTCGGTCCCCGGGTGACGTTTTCCCCGTTCACGAGGTTCCCGTCCCGGCGGGCCGGCCGGTGCGGGGGCCGGGGGTGCCGTCGGGTCTGCGGGAACTCGTCTGTCTTGCGACGAAGGTCAGTCGCGCTCGGAGCTGACCGTGGTCTTCTGCACCTGGAGCAGGAACTCCGCGTTGGACTGGGTCTCGCGCATCTTCTCCAGCAGGAGTTCCAGGGCCTGCTGCATGTCGAGGGCGTGCAGGACGCGGCGGAGCTTCCACACGATCTGCAGCTCGTCCTTGGACAGCAGGATCTCCTCCTTGCGGGTGCCGGACGCGTCGACGTCCACCGCGGGGAAGATTCGCTTGTCGGCCAGGGAGCGGTTGAGCTTCAGCTCGGCGTTGCCGGTGCCCTTGAACTCTTCGAAGATGACCTCGTCCATCTTGGAGCCGGTCTCGACCAGCGCCGTCGCGAGAATGGTCAGCGAGCCGCCGTTCTCGATGTTGCGGGCCGCGCCGAAGAACCGCTTGGGCGGGTACAGCGCCGTGGAGTCGACACCACCGGACAGGATGCGCCCGGACGCCGGGGCCGCCAGGTTGTAGGCACGGCCGAGACGGGTGATGGAGTCGAGCAGCACGACCACGTCGTGACCGAGCTCCACGAGCCGCTTGGCGCGCTCGATGGCGAGCTCGGCGACGGTGGTGTGGTCCTCGGCGGGACGGTCGAAGGTCGAGTGGATGACCTCGCCCTTCACCGACCGCTGCATGTCGGTGACCTCTTCGGGACGCTCGTCCACGAGGACGACCATCAGGTGGCACTCGGGGTTGTTCCGGGTGATCGCGTTGGCGATCGACTGGAGAACCATCGTCTTACCCGCCTTGGGCGGGGAGACGATCAGACCGCGCTGACCCTTGCCGATCGGGGCGACCAGGTCGATGATCCGGGTCGTCAGGATGTTCGGGTCGGTCTCCAGGCGCAGCCGCTCCTGCGGGTACAGGGGGGTGAGCTTGGAGAAGTCCGGACGGCCTCGCGACTGCTCGGGGTCCATGCCGTTGACGGTGTCCAGCCGCACGAGGGCGTTGAACTTCTCGCGGCGCTCGCCGTCGCGGGGCTGGCGCACGGCGCCGGTGATGACGTCGCCCTTGCGCAGGTTGTGCCGGCGGATCTGGGCCAGCGAGACGTACACGTCGTTGGCGCCCGGCAGGTAGCCGCTGGTGCGCACGAACGCGTAGTTGTCGAGGATGTCGAGGATGCCGGCGATCGGGATGAGGACGTCGTCGTCGCCGATCACGGGCTCGTTGCTGTCGAAGCGGTCGCGGCCCCGGCGGTTGCGCTCCCTGAACCGGCCACGACGGCCACGGCGGTCGTCGTCGCCCTGCGGGTCCCCGCCGCGGTCCACGCCACGGTCCACGCCGCGGTCGCCACCGCGGTCACGGCCCTGGTCGCGGCCCTGGTCGCGACCTTGGTCACGGCCCTGCTCGCGGCCCTGGTCACGCGACTGCTCCCGGCCCTGGTCGCGGCGGCCGTCGCCGGCGTCCGCGGCGCGCTGCTCGGGACGGCTGTTGTCATTACGGTTGTCGGGCCGGTTGTCGCCCCGATCGCGGCGGTCGCCACGTCCGCGGCGCTCCCCGCGCTCACGGCGGGACTCGCCACGCTCGGGCCGGGTCTCGGCCTGAGCGGCCTGCACGGCGTCGGGGGCGGGGGACACGGCGGCGGGAGCCTGCTCGACGGCGGGCGTCTCGGCCACGGCGGGCCGCTCGTCACGCGTCTCGGCGACGGCCTCGACCGGTGCCGGACGGGAACGTTCCCTGCGGGTACGGGTGGGGCGCTCGGCGGGCGGGTCGGCGGCGACCGGCGCGGCCGGCGCCTCCGCAGCGGGGGCCGGGGCGCTCTCGGCGCTCACGCCCTGCTTCTCCTGGATCGCCGCGATGAGCTGGCCCTTGCGCATGCGCCCGGTCCCGCTGATGCCGAGGCTCGACGCCAGAGCCTGGAGCTCGGGGAGCACCATGGCCGACAGGCCGGTGCCGGAGCGACGGCGCGGCCGGGCCGCGGCGCGGGTGGGGGTGTCGCCGGCGGCCGGCGCGGCTGCGCTGGTGGCGTCGGAGAGGAGTTCGGTGGTGTCGCTCAACTAAAAGGTCCTTCCCAGGGGTCGGGCGTCGGCCGTGATCAGCCAGGCGTCCCGGTGATGCGACCCGGCGGGACAGACCGGGTCGGGCCAAGCGAACTTCGTAGGTGTCGGGAAGCCGGTGCGTCGAACCGGCACGTGGCCGTCACCGTTGAGATTCGCGAGCCGTTGGGGGCCCGGGGGTCGCCCCCCGGCTTGTTATCGCCGCCCAGATGTCGATGTCAGTCGAACGCGCATGTCCCCGAGTACGCCGCTTCTCGACGCGCCAACCGGTTGTGGGCCAAACGGAGGCGAGGAATTCGGGAAGCCCGCTACGCGGCCCGGGCCTTACGGCACGGGGCGCCACGCGGCGATGTATGGCTGACAAGCACGCACCCGCAACGGGGGCATCTGGTGCGGCTATCAGCCTAACATCACCAGCGCACACTGCTATTCCTTGAAGGTCGAAGATGCATCAGCGTGTCTCGGGAAACTGAACGAGCGCACCGGACCGGTCGACGTTCAATGGCTGGATGTGCCAGTCACTACCCACTTCCGACGCGATCGAATCACGGGTGTCCGCGGTCCCGAACACGAGAACCGTGGGTCCGGCCCCCGAAACGACGGCGGGCATCCCCGCCACGCGGAGTCGTTCTACCAGGTCAGCGGTCTGCGGCATCGCAGGCGCGCGGTAGGCCTGATGCAGACGGTCTTCGGTGGCGGTGAGCAGCACCCTGCTGTCCGGTCGCTGGGTGAGCGCTGCGACGAGCAGGGCGGCGCGTCCGGCGTTGGCCGCCGCGTCGGCGTGCGGCACGTCCTTCGGCAAGAGCCCGCGCGCCTCCTCGGTGGACAGCCGGGTTCTCGGCACGAAGACCAGCGGATGAACGCTTTCGTGCGGGCTCAACACCAGTTTACCGGGCAATCCGGACATGTCAGTCCACGCGATGGTAAGACCACCGAATAGACAGGGCGCGACATTGTCCGGATGACCTTCGATCTCGGCGGCCAGCGCGTACACCTCGTCGTCGGGCAGATCGAGGCCGCCCAGCGCACGCGCGGCCAGGATGCCCGCGCAGATCGCCGCCGACGAGGAGCCGAGGCCGCGCGCGTGCGGGATGCGGTTGTGGCAGCGCAGCCGCACCCCCTTGGGCTGCGGCGCCCCGGCGCGGTCGAACGCCGCCCGCATCACGCGGACGATCAGATGCCCCTCGCCGGTGTCCAGCTCCCCCGCGCCCTCGCCGTCGACATGTACCTCGACGGGCCCGTCGGCCAGCGCGGCCTCCACCTCGTCGTACAAGGTCAGCGCCAGGCCCAGGGAGTCGAAGCCCGGGCCGAGGTTGGCGCTGGTCGCGGGCACGCGAACGACGACGGACGGGATCGTTGCCATACGTTTCCTCTGCGTCGGGCGGGTCGTCAGGCGAGTTCGAGCGCGCCGGCCGCGGCGTAGGCGTCGACGGGGATGGTCAGCGGCGTCGGCGCGCCGGAGATCGCCCAGTCGGGGTCCTTCAGCCCGTTGCCGGTCACCGTGCACACGATCCGCTGTCCGGGGCGCACCATGCCGCGCTCGTGCGCCTGGAGCAGGCCCGCCACGCTCGCCGCGGAGGCCAGCTCGACGAAGACGCCCTCCTCCTGGGCCAGGAGCTTGTACGCCGCGGCGATCCGCCGGTCGGTGACGGCCTGGATGTCGCCCCCGGACTCGTCGCGCGCCGCCTCGGCGAGCCGCCAGGAGGCGGGGTTGCCGATGCGGATCGCGGTGGCGATGGTGTGGGGGTGGGTCACCGGGGCGCCGTTCACGATGGGCGCGGAGCCGCTGGCCTGGAAGCCCAGCATGCGGGGCGTGCGGGTGGCGATGCCGTCCGCGGCGTACTCCTGGTAGCCCATCCAGTAGGCCGTGATGTTGCCGGCGTTGCCGACGGGGATGCAGTGGATCTCGGGCGCGTCGCCGAGCGCGTCGACGATCTCGAAGGCCGCGGTCTTCTGGCCCTGGATGCGGTGGGGGTTGACCGAGTTGACCAGGGCGATGGGGTAGTTCTCCGCGAGCTTGCGCGTCATGTCGAGGCAGTCGTCGAAGGAGCCGTCGACCTGGAGGAGCTTGGCGCCGTGCACCAGGGCCTGCGCCAGCTTGCCCATCGCGATCTTGCCGCGCGGCACCAGGACCGCGCAGGTCAGGCCCGCGCGCACGGCGTAGGCCGCGGCGGAGGCGCTGGTGTTGCCGGTGGAGGCGCAGATGACCGCCTTGGCGCCCTCTTCCAGGGCCTTGCTGATTGCCACGGTCATGCCGCGGTCCTTGAAGCTGCCGGTGGGGTTGAGTCCCTCGACCTTGAGATGGACGTCGCACCCGGTGAGGTCGGAGAGCCGCGGGGCCGGGAGCAGCGGCGTGCCGCCCTCCAGCAGGGTGACCACGGGCGTCGTCGAGGTCACGGGAAGCCGGTCACGGTACTCCTCGATGAGGCCACGCCACGCCGTCAACATCGCCGCTCCTCCTGCCCCCGGCCCTGCTCGCGCAGCGGGCTGTGGGGGGCTTATCAATGGGTCCGCCGGGCACGGTGGCCACGGTGTTCCCCGGCGCCGGCTTCCCGTGCTCCGCAGGGAGCGCCGCCTTGGCGGCGGGCGACCGGTGAACTTCCGCGGACACCGCATATGGCAGCGGTATCAGGGAAACGAGTCTACGGCGGTGGCGCGGCGGGGCGCGCGTCTGTCCACAGGCTGAAACCGTACCTATACCCCGATGTCATCGGGCCTTCGCGGCGGCGTCGCCGACGCGGGCGGGGGAAGCTCACATGAAGCTCTCAGAGTGTTTGGATAGAGTCGATTTTCCGGTCTGGGATCTGCAAATTCGGATCTTCCATAATTTTTAGGCATCAACCGGGCGGGGCCCCGGGTGCCTGTTCACGAAGGAGACAAGGGCTTTATTCCTATGGCAGATACCAGAGCCATCGCGCCGGGCGACCGGCCGAGGATCCGCCACAACGACTACTCCCCGCTGATCCCGCCCCCGCTCGGCGAGTGGACCCCCGCGCTGACCGTCAGCGTCGTCATCCCCGCGTACGGCCACCAGGACCGGCTCGACCTGACGCTCGCCTCCCTGGCCGCCCAGACGTACCCGGCGGAGCTGATGGAGGTCATCGTCGTCGACGACGGCAGCCGTCCGGCGCTGCGGCTCCCCGCGATCCGGCCCCCGGGCACCCGGCTGATGACCGCGCCGGACGACGGCTGGGGAGCCTCGCACGCGCTGAACACCGGGGCCGGGGCGGCGTCCGGTGACGTCGTGCAGCGGCTGGACGCGGACATGGTGATCTGCCGGGAGCACATCGAGGCGCTGATGCGGTGGCACCACCTCACCGACCAGGTGGTCACCATCGGCGGGAAGGTGTTCGCCGAGGAGCCGCCGCTGACGCCCGAGCGGGTGCGGGACGCGGTGGCCGCCGGGGAACTGGACGCGTTGTTCGACATGTCGCGGGCGGTGCCGAGTTCCACCGAGGCGACGATCCGGCGGCTGGACGGGCTTCGGGCCAGCAAGAATCCGTACCACGTGTGCACCGGGCCCACCGTGTCGTTCCGGCGCGAGCTGTTCCACCGGGTGGGCGGGTTCGACCCCGAGGTGCGGCGGGGGCAGGACACCGAGTTCGCCTACCGTCTCGCCATGAGCGGCGCCGTCTTCGTGCCCGACCTCGACGCCCGCGCGGTCCACCTCGGCCTGCCCGCCCAGCGGGTCGACGGCGACGCCATCGTGCGCGTCGTCACGCCCTACCTCGCCCACCGCGTTCCCCTGCGCCGCGACCTGCGCAAGGAACCCGGCCGCAACTGGCTCGTCCCCTACGTCGAGATCGTCCTCGACGCCGCCGGCGCCACCGAGCCCGAGGCCCGCGCCGCCGTCACCGCCGCCCTCACCGGCACCGTCCCCGACGTACGCGTCACCCTCGTCGCCCCCTGGCCCGACGACTCCCGCCACCCCGTGCTGGGCGACCCCGCCAACGAACTCCGCCTGATCCAGTCGAACTTCCGCCACGACCCCGCCGTCCACCTGGCCCTCGCCCCCACCCCCGACCCCTCCCCCATTCCTTTCCGCTACACCGGCCCGATCGACATCCCCCTGTCCCCCCGCACCCTGCAATCCATGATCAAACTCATGACCGAGGAACGCGCCGGCCTCCTGATCACCACCCACCCCGACGGCCGCCCCTCCCGCCTCGAACGCACCGACGCCATCAACCGAGCCCGCCTCCTAGCCACCCCCACCGACCCCATAGACGAGGTAATAACCCAAACCCACGGCGTCCTCCACCCCCCCGCAACCCGCTTCTGGCCCACCCCCACCCCCACACCCCCCACCGACCCCACCCCACCCAAGAACCCCTCCCGCCGCTTCCGCCTCCCCCTACGCGGCCGCTGACCCATCCCCCCGGACACAGGCTGCCCCCTTTCGCCCTCCGCAGGTCGCAGCACTCCCGGCGCCGAGACGGCGGGACGTGGTACGGCGAAACCGGCGCCGTCGTACGGCGGGCAACCCGATGTGCGCGAGCGCCTGGTGAAACGGTCCTCGCGAAGGGCGCGCTCCGCGCGGAAGCCGCAAGGGCTGTTCTTCTGCGGGGGACACCCCCGCACCCCCGGTCCTGCCGGGCTCACCGTGCTCCACCGCAACACGTTCCGTAGGGACCGGTGTCCCGCCGTACGGCGGCGCCGTATTCGCCGTACCACGTCCCGCCGTCTCGGCGCCGGTAAGGCGACCCCGACCTGCGGGCGCAGACCGGTCGCGCTCAGGTTCCCGGATAAGACGACCACGACCAGCCCACACAAACCGATCACCCTCAGGTTCCCGGGAAGACAACCCCGACCAGCCCACACAAACCGATCACCCTCAGGTTCCTGGGAAAGACGACCACGACCCAGCGCACATGGACCAGTCCCCTCAGGATCCCTGGCTGCCGTGGTGCCGGTGAGACGACGCCGGTGGGGCTTCGGTGGGGTCGTCGGGGGGCGGTGGAGCGGGGGGTTATGGGAGAGGCTGGGCGTCGTCTGGGCGGCGGGGGAGGCGGACGGAGATGCGTTTGATCACTGTGCGGAGGCGGCTGGATTTCAAGGAGCTGACTTCTCGGCGGAGGGTGCCTACCTCGCGGCGGAGGTCTACGGCGGACTTGCGCCAGCGGGCCGACTCCTCGCGCCACTTGGCCACCTGGGCGCGGAGGCGTTCGGCTTCTTTGTTCAGTCTCGCCAGCTCGGCTTCGGTCTCCAGGCGGGCCCGGTAGGCCATCCGGCGGCCTTTGGGGGGGGTGGCGTCGTCGGCGGGGACGAAACCCCAGGTCTCGGCGTCCGTCCACAGGGTGCCGGAGACGTCGTCCACCGCGTCGTCGAGGGGGGTGGAGGCGAAGAAGGCGGCGCGGGAGAAGGCGGACCGGCGCTCCAGCCGTGCTACGGCCAGGCCCTCGGGGGACTCGGACAGCAGTACACCGACCAGACCGTGGCCGTCGTCGACCGCGAGATCCAGCAGGCGCGCCAGTGTGTCCTCCCCGGGCAGCCACCCGGCGGGCAGGCACAGCCGGAAGGGGGCGACCCGCTCGGGCGGGGCCGCGACGAGACGCACCCGGGCCTCGTAGGCGAAGTGGCCGCGGATCAGGGCGAGGTCCAGCGACGGATCGGTGAGCGGCGCCCGGCGTTCGGGTACCAGGGTGTCGAAGGGGCCGACGAGCAGGACCGACACGTCCGGGACCGTTCCCGCCAGCACGGCGTCCACGGTGGCCCTGGTGTCCTCGTACCCGGCCGCCTCGACGACGACCTCAAGGTACGGCACCTTCCACTGCCGGGTGGGGTGCGTGCGCAGCCAGCGGTACGGCGGCACCCGGTCGGCGATCGTCGCGTGGCTGACACGGTCGATGAGGCGCTTGTCGCGCATCCGCATGGACGGCCCGAGGTGGTAGCCGCAGGCCAGCGGCTCGGGGACGAACACGGCCCCGGCCTGGGCGAGGCGGTATCCCATCTCGGTGTCCTGGCCGAGAGCCAGCTCCTCGTCCATCGGCCCGGCCCGCTCGATGAGGAGCCGCCCGACCGACGTGGCCCCGCCGACGTGCAGGCTGAACGCCCGCCCGGAGGCCTCGGTGAGCCCGTTGGTGCGGGCCACGAGGTCCACCAGCCACTCGTGCGGCTCGGCCGGCTCGAACAGCGCGGCCAGATCGCCGGAGGCCACCACGTCCGGCGACGGCAGGGCGGCGGTGGTGAACCGCAGGTAGCCGGTGACGACGAGATACGGCGCCTGATGGTGCCACCGCATGTGCGCCTCGACCTCGTGCCGGTCGGGGATCACGTCGGAGTCCAGCCAGTGCACGACGTCGCCGGTGGCCGCCGCCAGCCCGGCGTTGCGCGCGTTCGCCCGCCCGGGAGTCGCACAGGTGATCAGCCGCGTGCCCGGCGGGCGGATCGGCGGCAGGCGGAGCGCCGGGCTGCTGCCGTTGTCCACCACGATGACCTCGGTCAGCTCCGCGGGGTAGGTCTGCGCGGCCAGCCCGGCGAGCACGAGGTCCAGCGCCTGCTGCCCGTTATAGGCGGGGATGACCACGCTGACCCGCAGCGTGGGTGCCCAGGCGCCGAGCGCGGGCGGGTCCAGCACGGTGTAGTCGTTGCCGCGCACGCGGGGGACGGCGGGAGGGGGGGTGACGGGAACGTCGCCGCCGCGGGGATCGGTGGGGGGAAGAGTGCCGGGGACGCGGGAGGTCATGAGGCTTCCAGAATGCGGCTCGGGCGGAAGCCGCGCCATTGGTTGGTCGCGACCCGCAGGAAGTGCGCGAGGGGCAGGCGCCAGGTGTGGTCCTCGGCGAGGGAGCGGCGCAGGACGTAGCCGAGGCCGTGGGCACGGTAGATGCGGGCCCCGGCGGCGTGGGCGCTCTTGAGGAAGGTGGAGTCGACCCCCCGGGTCACCCCCTCAAATCCCCCTATTTCGTGGTATTTCTCGCGGGAGACAAGGATCGTGCCGCCGGCCACGTGATCGGAGAACACCTCGCTGGTGTAGTCGGTCCGCCGCACCGTCAGCTCCAGCGGCTCCAGGTAGAAGAACTCCGCCGCCGTCCCCACGATGTCGGCCTCCGAGTGCCGCCGGGCCAGCGCCAGGTCCGCCAGATGCTCCGGCGAGTACCAGTCGTCGTCGTCCCACTTGGCGAGATCGTCCCCGGACGCCCGCCCGGCCACGTCCCGCAGCACCTCCCCGAACGGCGTCTCCGCGTCCGCCTCCACCACGGTGAGCGGCAGCGGGAACCCCTCGACGGCCGCCGCCACCTCGGGACGCGAGGCCGGCACGCCGTGCAGCCCCAGCACCACCTCGGCCCGCACATGACGCTGCCCGGCGATCTGGGCCAGCGCCGACCCCAGCAGATGCGGCCGCTTGCTGCACATCACGACGCTCACCGCGGGCGCGGGATCCGGCGGCCGCATGGCGTGGCGCCGCAGCCGGACGCTGTGCTCCTCCCGGCGCAGGTCGCGCACCGACCGCACCGACGGGTCGGCCGGGCCGGGCGCCCACGAGGTGAGCAGGCCCGCCAGCTCGGCGTCGGCCTCCTCGACCCAGGCGGGCACCTCGTCGGCGTACACCGGAACCCCGGCCGCCGCGAGCGCGAGCACCGTCTCCAGCACGCCGTCACGACCGGCCGGCCACCGGACCCGCAGCCCGTCGTACGGCCGCAGCCGCACCACGTCCGCCGAGGTCAGCGGCGGCTCCACCGCCTCCCCGGCCGCGACGGGGCGCCCGTCCTCGAACGCGAGGTCCGCCGTCCCCACGGACGGTGTCCGCGCGTAGCCGAGCGGCGTGGGGTCACCCTCTGCCAACGTCCACCCTCCATCCCACCGGCGCGCCGCCGCGCCGGGACAGACCGTACACGCCCCCCGTCAGGGGGTGTTGTCCTCCCCCTCGACGCGCATGACGCTGGGGACGCCGCGGACGATGTCCAGCTCGCGGAGGCCCTCGATGGTGGCGGACAGGGCGGCGTCGGTGGCGCGGTGGGTGACCAGCACGAGCTGGGCGTCCAGGCCGCGGCCCTCCTGGCGCACGGTCTGTATGGAGACGTCCTGCTTGGCGAACATGTCGGCGACACGGGCGAGCACGCCCGGCTTGTCGTCGACGTCCAGGGAGACGTGGCAGCGGGTCACCGTCTCGCCCATGGGGTGGACCCGGAGGTCGGCGTAGGTGGACTCCTGCGGGCCGTGCGTGCCGGCGAGGCGGTTGCGGGCCACGGCCACCAGGTCGCCGAGCACGGCGGACGCGGTGGGCGCGCCACCGGCGCCCTTGCCGTAGAACATCAGCTGCCCGCCGGACTCGGCCTCCACGAACACCGCGTTGTACGCCTCGCGCACCCCGGCCAGCGGGTGGCCGCGCGGGATCATGGCCGGGTGCACGCGCACCCCGACCGAGCGGCCGTCGTCGGAGCGGGCGCAGATGGCCAGCAGCTTGATGACGTACCCCATGGCCTTGGCGCTGGCCACGTCGGTGGCGGTGATCTCGGTGATGCCCTCGCGGTGCACGTCGGCGGCCGTCACCCGGCTGTGGAACGCCAGCCCGGCCAGGATGGCGGCCTTGGCGGCCGCGTCGAAGCCCTCGACGTCGGCCGTGGGGTCGGCCTCGGCGTACCCGAGCGCCTGGGCCTCCTCCAGGGCGTCCACGAACGACGCGCCGGTGGAGTCCATCTTGTCGAGGATGTAGTTGGTGGTGCCGTTGACGATGCCGAGGACGCGGTGCACCCGGTCGCCCGCCAGGGACTCGCGCAGCGGGCGCAGCAGCGGGATCGCGCCCGCAACGCTGGCCTCGTAGTAGAGATCGGTGCCGTGCAGCTTGGCGGCGCCGTGGACGGTGGCGCCGTCCTCGGCGAGCAGGGCCTTGTTCGCGGTGACCACCGACTTGCCGCCGCGCAGCGCCGAGAGGATCAGCGTGCGGGCGGGCTCGATGCCGCCGATCACCTCGACCACGATGTCGATGTCGTCCCTGGCCACCAGCCCTTCGGCGTCGGTGGTGAGCAGCGCGGGATCGACGTCGCCGTCCCGCTTGCGGCCGAGCCGCCGTACCGCCACCCCCGCGAGCTCCAGGGGGGCGCCGATGCGGGCGGCCAGGTCGTCGGCCTGCTCGTGCAGCAGGCGCACCACCTGGGAGCCGACGACGCCGCAGCCGAGCAGCGCCACGCGCAGCGGCGCCTCGGGGTCGCGCGCCCTCTCGTGGCGCCCGTGGCCTGGTTCGCGGGAGGTCTGGGGCTCTTGCGGCTCGGCGGGTTTCACACTTGCCCCCTCAGCAGGTCGTCCTCGGTCTCCCTGTGCATGATCACCCGTGCCGTGCCGTCCTTCACCGCGACGACCGCGGGCCTGGGCAGGTAGTTGTAGTTGTGGGCCAGCGACCGGCAGTACGCGCCGGTGGCCGGGACGGCGAGCAGGTCGCCCGCCGCGAGGTCCGCGGGGAGCCACACGTCGCGGACCACGATGTCGCCGCTCTCGCAGTGCTTGCCGACCACCCGCGACAGGGCGGGCGCGGCCTCGCTGGCGCGGGAGGCGAGCACGCAGGTGTAGTCGGCGCCGTACAGGGCGGTGCGCAGGTTGTCGCTCATGCCGCCGTCCACGCTGACGTACGACCGGATGCCCTCGACGTCCTTGACCGTGCCGACCTCGTACACCGTGATGCCGCCCGGGCCCGAGATGGTGCGGCCCGGCTCGACGGTGAGGCGGGGCACGGGGAGGCCGGCGTCGGTGCAGATACGGGCGACGATCTGGCGCAGGCCGTCCGCGATGACCTTGATGTCCGGGGCGTCGTCGCCCTCGACGTACGCGATGCCGTATCCGCCGCCGAGGTCGAGCTCGGGCAGGACGACCCCGTGCTCTTCCTTGATCTGGGTGAGCAGGACGGCGAGACGGCGGGCCGCCACCTCGAAGCCCGCCGTGTCGAAGATCTGCGAGCCGATGTGGGAGTGCAGGCCGGCCAGCTCGAGCTGCGGCAGCGCCAGCACCCGGCGGACGGCCTCGGCCGCCGCGCCGCTGTTCAGCGACAGGCCGAACTTCTGGTCGTCGTGCGCGGTCGCGATGAACTCGTGGGTGTGCGCCTCGACGCCGGTGGTGACCCGGATCTGCACCTTGGGCCGCACGCCCAGCTTCTCGGCGAGGTACCCGACCCGGGCGATCTCCTCGAAGGAGTCCACCACGATGCGCCCCAGGCCCACGCGCATCGCCCGTTCAAGCTCGGCGTACGACTTGTTGTTGCCGTGCAGCGCCATGCGCTCGGGCGGGAATCCGACGCTCAGCGCCACGGCCAGCTCGCCGCCGCTGCACACGTCCAGCCCGAGGCCTTCCTGGTCGACCCAGCGGGCCACCTCTTTGCACAGGAACGCCTTGCCCGCGTAATAGACGTCGTCGTCGGGGAACGCCGCGCGGTAGTCGCGGCAGCGCGACCGGAAATCGTCCTCGTCGAGGACGTACAGCGGCGTCCCGTACTCCCGCGCCAGATCCCGGATGTCCACTCCGGCGACCGTCACGGCGCCGTCCACCCGTGCGGACGTTCGCGGCCAGATGGCAGGGATGAGCGTATTGAGATCGCTGGGCGCCTGGGGCGGCCTCTCGTCAGGCAGCACCTCAGCGTGCCGGTCCCCGGCAGGATGGGCGAATCGACTCACCCGAACGAGGCTATCCGACCCCCTGATCCCCCCGCGCCCGATGACCACCCTACGAGACGCCACCCCCAAAGATCTTCGCCCCCCATACCAATCCAACGCCCCCTTTGCCATGAGATGACCGTTTCAGATCCTCTCCGGCGGCGTCACCCCCAGACCCGCCATCCCCTCCCCCAGAACCCTCCGCACCGCCCCCGCCATCTCCACCCGTGCCCCATGGACCCCCGCCCAGTCCTCGTCCCCCCGCGGCAGCGCCGACGCCCGCTCGAACGCGTCGTGATAAACCCCCGCCAGCCGCTCCAGGTAGGCCGCCGACACCTCCCCCTTCTCCCTCCGGCTGAACACCTCCCCCAGCACCCGCAAAACCCGCCGATCCCACCCCCCGTCCAGCGCCTCCCCCCGAAACCCAAGGTCCCGAAACCCAAGGTCCCGAGCCCACCGCCCCACAGCCCCGGCCCGCACATACGCGTACCGCACCACGAACCCGGGGTTCTCCCACGTCCGCGGGTAGTCCGCCCACGCGCCGCCACGGGGGGCGCCCCGGATCACCTGCGGCGCCCGGAGCACCTCCCGTACCAGCTCCCCCGGGACGGCGACCTCGATCACCACGAATCCGTTCGCCCGCACCTCGGCCCCCGCGACCCCGCGAACCGCCCGCACCCGCTCGACGTCCACCGCCGGCCCCCGGCCACCCGCCGCCACGAGCACCGCCCGGCGCTCCCATCCCCCCTGCGGCACCGGCACGGCCCCGAGCAGGGCCGCCAACTCCCCCATGAACACGCACGCAGCCTAGCCGGGACCACGATCCCGGCCAGGCCGCGCGGACGTCAGCCGTTGAGGAGTTCGGCCTCGACGGCGGGGTCCAGGCCGACGGACGGGCGGTCGGGGCGGAGGGGGGCCTTGCCGCCGATGCTCTGGAGCCAGGTCCAGGTGTCTTCGATGGTCTCGGCGACGGGGCGGCAGTGGAGGCCGGCGGCGATGACCTTGGAGACGTCGGACATGTGGAAGGCGTCGTGTACCTCGCCGGGGGCGAGCCAGATGGGGAGGTCGGTCCAGGGTTCGACGCCGGCGGCGAGGATCGGCTCGGGGGGGAGCCAGCGGAGGTCGGCGTCGGAGCCGGTCACGCGGACGCATTCCTCGAGGATTTGGCGCATCGTGGCGTGTTCGGGGGGGCTGATCATGTCGTAGGGGCCACTCAGGCCGCGTTCGGCGGCGGTCAGGCTCCATTCGGCGAGGTCTCGTGCGTCCACGAACTGGATGGGGAGGTCGGCGGGGCCGGGGGCCAGGACGGGGCCGCCCTTGGCGATGCGGGTGAGCCACCAGGGGAGGCGGCCGATGTTCTCGTAGGGGCCGAGGATCAGGCCGGCGCGGACCAGCACCGCGCGGTCGCCGAACGACTCGACGGCGGCGAGTTCACCGCCGGCCTTGGCACGGGGGTATTCCACGTCGTCGCCGTCGTCGGGAGAGGCCTCCACGACCGGCCAGTCCTCGTTGGCGCCGCGGGCCATCGGGTAGGTGTACACCGATCGGCTGGAGATGTAGATGTAGCTCCCGGCGCGGCCCGCGAGCGCCCGTGCCGAGTCCCGTACGACCCGCGGTGCCCACGACCAGGTGTCGACCACCGCGTCCCACTCGCCGCCGCCCAGCGCGTCCAGCCCGCCCGGCGCCTTGCGATCCCCGCGCAGCGCCGTCACGCCCTCCGGTACCGCCTTGCTTCCCCGGTTGAGGACGGTCACGTCCCAGCCCCGCGCGGTCGCCGCCTCGACCACGGCACGTCCCACGAACTCCGTCCCACCCAGCACCAGAAGTTTCATGCCCATCACCCTGGCCCCATCCGCCCCGTCCGGGGAACCGCCGCACGCCCACAGCGGAATCGCCCACAGCGAAGCGGGCGAGGGTCAGCCCAGCCCGCCGTCCTTGATCGTGGCGATGAACATCGACCACTCCAGAGAGCCGACCCCGAGGACCGGGCCCTCGGGGTTCTTGCTGTCACGCAACGCCCGGGCGCCACCGGCCAGACAGGCTACTTCCACACAGTCCTGATTTGCGCTGCTGGAGCTTTTCCGCCATGCCGGCCGGGGCGAATTCGGGCTGGACATATAGCGTCTCCTCAAAGATCGTCGTAACCACGTGCCACCTCCGTGATGAGGCGACGTGATTCATCTTCGTCCAGCGCCTTAGCGCGAAGATGGTCGAATGCCAAGGTATACCGATATACCTCGACCTCCTTCTCCACATAGAGACTGCCGGTGAGATTGTCGAGAAATACGACGTCCGCATCCGCCTGGTCGGGAAACTCCAAGATCGAGAAAGCGCCGGACGTGGCGGCGTGCGCCCCGGCGGCGAAGGGCAGCACCTGAACGGTGACGTTCGGCGTGGCGGCCATGGCGAGGAGGTGCCGGAGCTGGTCGCCCATGACGGCCGGACCGCCGACCACACGGCGCAGAACGGCCTCGTCGAGCACCGTCCAGAGGCGCAGCGGGACGTCCCGCGACAGCAGGTGGCGTCTGGTCATCCTGACCTCGACGCGGCGTTCGATCTCCCCGGGCGGACTGATGACAAGGGTGTTCCTAATGACCGAGCGCGCGTAATCTTCTATCTGAAGCAGCCCCGGGACAATGTCCGCCGCGAAACCGCGAATTGACGCCGCATCGGCTTCCAGGCCGATGTAGGTGGCGTACTCGGAAGGCAGATCTCCGTAAGCCTGCCACCATCCTTTCTTTTGCGCGTCCCGGGCCAAGTCCATGATCTCGTCGAACTTCACCGGGCTCAGGCCGTAGAGTCCGATGAGGCGGCCGACGTCATTGGGCGCGACCCCGACTTTGCACGTCTCGATGCGCGAAATTTTTGAAATCGACCAGCCGAGCCGTTCGGCGACCTGATCCAGCGTGAGCGCCGCCTGCTCGCGCATCCTGCGCAACTCGAAGGCCAGACGCCGCCGCCGGACGGTCGGACTACCGGTCTGCTTCACGTGACTCCTCCACCTTGGCCCCCGTCCCGTCGTTCGAACGACATATGCGGTGCAATTTGTCGATGACCTTGCACTCCGCGACGGCCAAGCGTAATGCCTTAGACACGCTAAGTGCTGATGTTTCCGACATGTGAGGCCACCCGCGTGAAGCCCCGCACGCCGTCTGAATACCGTGGGAGACATGAGTGAGCTGATGCCGGGGGTCGGATACCGCAGGTCGCTGCCCGTCTCCGATCCGGAGAGCCTGGAGAATCTGCGGCTGGACGTGCCGCGGCCGGGGCCGCGGGATCTGCTGGTGCGGGTGGAGGCCGTGTCGGTGAACCCCGTCGACACCAAGCTGCGGGCGCACGCCGCCCCCGGCGACGAGCCCAGGGTGCTCGGGTTCGACGCGGCCGGGAGCGTCGTGTCGGCCGGGCGGGAGGTGACGCTGTTCGCGCCCGGGGACGAGGTCTACTACGCCGGGTCGATCGGCCGGCCGGGGACCAACCAGCGGTTCCACCTCGTGGACGAGCGGATCGTCGGCCACAAGCCGTCCTCGCTGAGCTTCGCGGAGGCGGCGGCGCTGCCGTTGACGACCATCACGGCCTGGGAGTCGCTGTTCGACCGCTTCCGCCTCACCGCGGACAGCACGGGCACCCTGCTGGTGCTGGCCGGGGCGGGCGGTGTGGGCTCCATGGTGATCCAGCTCGCCCGCGCACTCACCGGGGTCAGGATCGTCGCCACGGCGTCCCGGCCGGAGTCCCGGCAGTGGGCCCTGGACATGGGCGCGCACGAGGTGATCGACCACCACGACCTGGTGCGCGCCGTCCGCGCCGTGGCACCGGACGGCGTGGACTACGTGTTCTCGCCGAAGACCGGGGGTGCGATCGAGGCGTTCGCCGAGATCCTACGCCCCGGCGGCGAGATCACCGCCATCGACGAGCCCGAAGGCCTGGACCTGCTCCCCCTCAAGGCGAAGAGCATCACCTTCCACTGGGAGTTCATGTTCACCCGCCCCCTCTTCGAGCCCCCGGACATGATCGCCCAGCACGACCTGCTGGAACGGGTCCGCGAACTGGTCGACGACGGCGTGCTCCGCACCACCCTCACCACCTCCCTGGAGCCGATCGACGCCGCCACGCTGCGCCGCGCCCACGCGATGGTGGAGAACGGCCGCATGATCGGCAAGGTGGTCGTCGCCGGGTTCTGACCGGCGAAGCGACCGGCGCCGCGGAGGCTCAGCCGTCCGTGTGCGTGCATCCCGGGCCGGGCAGGTCCGCCGTCGCGATCACGTCGTCGAGCCGATCGCGCGCGCTCAGGAGTTTCGTGACCTGCCGGTCGATGCGGTCACGCTCCGAGGCCAGCAGCTCACGCAGTGCCGGGGTCACCTTCCCCGAGTCCAGGCAGGGCAGCATCTCCAGGATGGTCCTGCTCGCCAGCCCCGCGGCGTAGAGCGACTGGATCAGCCGGACCCGCTCGACCGCGGTGTCCGGGTACCGCCGTTGCCCGCCGGGGCCGCGGGCCGAGACGAGAAGGCTCTGCTCCTCGTAGTAGCGCAGCGCCCTGACGCTCACTCCGGCCTTCGTGGCGACCTCGCCGATCCGCACCGGCACCTCCTGTTCCGCTGTTTCGCGCGCAGGACTTGCAACTGACGTCAACGTCAGGTTTTAGCGTAGCCGACACGGGTGCTCGCCGAGTACCCGGAAGCACACCGTGAACGGAGGACCCACGCGTGAAGATCGCCAACTCGGTCGCCCTCGTCACCGGCGCCAACCGTGGCATCGGGCGGCGCTTCGCCGAACAGCTGGTGGAGCGGGGCGCGGCCAAGGTGTACGCGGCGGCGCGCGACCCCGAGGGCGTCGACGTCCCCGGGGTGGAGCCGCTGCGGCTGGACATCACCGACCCGGCCTCGGTCGCCGCCGCCGCGGTGGCGGCGGCCGACGTGACGCTGCTCGTGAACAACGCCGGAATCCTGACCGGCGCCAACCTGGTCACCGGCGACATGGCCGAGATCAGGCGGGAGATGGACACGCACTTCTACGGCACGCTGAGCGTGGTCCGCGCCTTCGCCCCCGTCCTGGCGGGCAACGGCGGCGGGGCGATCGTGAACGTCCTGTCGGCGTTGTCGTGGTTCTCCTACGACGGCGCCAACGCCTACGCCGCGGCGAAGGCGGCGCAGTGGAGCCTGACCAACGGCGTCCGTATCGAACTCGCCGGGCAGGGCACCCTGGTGACCGGCGTGCACCTGGGCAGCGCCGACACCGACATGTCCCGCGCCCACGACGGCGACAAGGTCGACCCGGCCGAGGTCGCGCGGGCCGCGCTCGACGGCGTCGAGGCGGGCGGCCTCGAAGTCCTCGTGGACGACTGGAGCGCCACGGTCAAGGCGACCCTGGCCGACGACCCCAGCCGGTTCTACCGCCTGCCCGTGCCCACCCTCTGACTTCCGGCCGGGTCAGATGAGGGCCAGGGGTTCCGCGGGGAAGTAGCCCCGCAGTTCGGAGGAGGTGAGGAGGGCCTGGGTCACCGGGCGCCGCTGGACGTAGGAGTAGGGGTCGGCGGAGTAGACGCGGATGCCGTCGGCGCGGCACTGGCGCATCAGGGTCTCGTCCCACTCGTCGGACATGTCGGCGATGCCGAGGGCCTGGAGCGCCGGGCGCCGGGCCAGCACGGTGGGGCCCGCCACCTCGGGGAGGTAGCGGTGCGCGGCGGCGGGCTGGCGGAGCAGGGTGGCGCCGGATTCCGGCATGTGGGTGAAGTAGGAGGCCTTGCCGATGATGTCGGCGTCCACGGCGGTCACGTGGCGGATCAGGTCGGAGAGGTAGTGCTCGCCGTAGGTGTCCCGGGGGTCGAGGATCGCGACCAGGTCGCCCTCGGCGAGCCGCAGGGCGCGGTCCAGGGCGGCGCCTCGGGTGACGGCGGTCCGGTACGCGGCCCCGGCGGTGCCGGTCTCCCGGACGACCAGGTCGCCCTGGTGGACGGTGCGGGCCGCCTTCTCGACGACGGACGTGTCCAGGCCCTCGGCGACGACGACGAGCTGGCCGGGCGTCAGGCGCTGCGACCTGAGGGTGCTCAGGAGCGCGTCGAGCTCGGCCTGCCCCGAGAGCGCCGCGACGGCGGTGATCGTCGTGGTGGCGCGGACCGAGGGGAGCCCGATCCAGTCGAGGATCGGGTCGAGCAGAGGCGTGACGGGCACGGACTCCCGCCAGGCCCGGTGGCCGGCCACGGCGGCGCCCGGCGGCACCGCCAGCGCGGGGTCGCCGGGCTCCACGGCGGCGGGCAGGACCGTGAGGGGGGTGGCGCAGGCGGCCACCTCCAGCAGGGTCCTCGCGTCGGCGTCGGGACCGGCGACGGCCAGGGAGACCGAGCGGTACGCGGTGAGCAGGTCGTCGTAGGTCGCCTTGCCGGTGACCAGCGGGCTCTGGCCGGGCGCGGGGTCGCCGAGCAGCGGCGTGCCGAGGAGGCCGACGCCGGAGCGGTCGCCCGCGGCGGCGACGGGGTTGTGCACGCGCGGCTGCACGGCGTGCGGCAGGATGCCGACGCGGTCGTGCCGCAGCGCGGCGCGCCATTCCCGGGCGCGGGCCTCGGAGGTCACCAGGACGTGGTCGAAGTACGCGGCCATCGGCACGGCCGCGGAGATCGGGCCGCCGGAGTGCCAGAACACCGTGCGGATGCCCCGCCGGCCGCACTCCTCGATGAGATCCCGCAGGCCCCGCTCCCGCCCGGCGAGCTCAGGAAGCCACCGGCCGCCGTTGCCCTGCAGGGGCCCGGCCTGCACGGACTCCACGAACAGCAGGTGGGGACGGTGCTCGTCCAGCATCTGCTGCCAGTTGTCCGGCCCGAAGTTGGTGACCTGGCGCCACTCGTACCGGAACAGCGCCTCCGAGCGCCGGTCCACGATGGCGGCCACGGTGAGGTACGGCCGGGCCAGCGGTCCCTTCGGCACCACGAAGCCCTCGGCCAGCGGCGTGGACAGCGCGGGCCCGGCGGTCTCGGGCACCACGGGGGCGACCGGCTCGGGTTCGAGGGCGGGCGGCGCGGGGTCGAAGTCCGCCCGCTTCGGCGCGGACAGCCTGCGCGCCGGGGCCCGCAGGGAGCGCGCCACCTCGCCGGGGCTCTTGGTGTGGATGGCGTCGCCGAGCTTGGACCACTTGCTGCCCTGCACCGACTCCAGCCGCCACTGTGCCACCGCCGCCTGGTAGCGCTGCTCGGCGAGCTGCTTGGCGAGCTTCGCCGCCTGCTTCTCCGACGCCGCGAGCCGGGCCTCGGCCTCGCGCGCCCGGGTGACGGCCCCGGCCTCGGCCTCGGCGGCCCTGGCGAGCCGTTCCTGGTAGTCGGCCAGCAGGCGGGTGAGTTCCGCCGCTCCCGAGGCCGCGGACACCGCCGCCCGCAGGGCCTGCCGGGTGCTCTCCAGCTCTTCGCTCATGCCACCTCCCTGACGTCGAGCAAGAATAATCCCAGATCCCTGCTGACCACCTCGAACCACCACAAGTCCGTACACTCGGCAGGTGTTCGCCGAGGGGAGACGACCAGTGCGCCAGGGGAAGTGGCCGCGGTACGCGGCGCGTCCGTACGTCTGCGGCGCGATCGGCGCCTACGACCCCGTCCGGCTCGACCGCCTGCGCGGCGCCGGTCCGGCGGTGCGCGAGGCCTACCGGGGAACGGACGTGGCGCTGTTCGCCTCGGCCGCCCTGACGCCGTACGCGGGGACCGTGCGCCCGCCCGAGCACGAGGACGCCGCCGGCCTCTCCGAGGGCGGCTCGGTGAACGGCTCCCCCAGGACCGGCACCCCGTCCGGCCCGGTGGCGTTCGCCTGGGCCGAGCGGCGCCCGGCCGCGGCGGCCGACTGGCAGGACGTGGGCGAGACCTGGGAGACGCCGGGCCTGATCGACCGGGGCGACGCCGTCGTGCTGCACACCGGCGCCTTCGGCCTGATCGACGTCTACTACCTGGCCGAGGACGACGCGATCTACTTCGCGGGCGCCATCGAGCCGCTGCTGGCGCTCGCCCCGCGGCCGTACGAGGTCGACTGGGACGCCTGGGCCGCGATCCTCAAGCTCACCTACCCCCTGCTGGACGCCACCCCCTACCGCGCGGTCCGGCGCCTGCCGGGCTCGTCCGCGCTGGTCTGGTCCCGGGCGTCCCGGCGGATCACCGCGGACAAGCGCGCCCCGAGGTGGGTGCGCGACGAGCCGTTCGACCGTGGCGTCACCGGCGCCGACATGGTGGCCCTGCTGCACGAGGCCCTGAAGCCGTACGACGACCGGCCGCTGCTGGTGCCGGTGAGCGGCGGGTACGACTCGCGCCTGCTCGCCTCGGTGGCCGTGGCGCGCCGCATGGACGTGGAGTCCTGGACGACCAGCCCGGACGACGGCCTGGACAACGACCTGGACTTCGCCCGCTACGTCACCCGCGAGCTCGGGATCCCGCACCGCATCGTGCCGCAGGACCCCGCCGCCTACCCCGACGAGGCCAGGTGGGCGGCGCGCAGGCTGGAGTACCTCACCAGCCACCACGCCTGGTACTCCCCGTTCGCCCGGGAGGTGCACGACGCGGGCCGCGCGGTGGTGGACGGCCTGGCGGGCGGGCCGCTGATGAAGAACTTCCTGATCACCGCGGACGCCGTCCAGGCGGGCGGCACGACGGACCGCCGGGACGCCCTGCTGGCCGCCCTGACGCTCGGCGAGCCGCACCTGCCGCCGCTGTCGGATCGCGCGGCGGCGTTCGCGGACGACCGCGTCACCGAGGCGTTCACCCAGGCGACCTCGATGCTGCGCGGCCACCGCGCCGAGCTGCCGCTGAGCGTGCTGCACACCCGCACGGCCCGTGGCATCGCCCGGTCCCCGGTGAACCTGGTGGGCCCGGAGGCGACCCCGGTGTTCCCGTTCCTGCACCCGGAGTTCTTCGACGCGGCGCTGTCGGTGCCGGTGGAGCGCAAGGAGGGCGGCCGGTTCTACCGGGAGATCCTGCGGGCCGCCGGCCCGAAGGTGGCGGCGCTGCCGTCCACCAACGCGGCGCTGCCGCACCGCAGGGTGCCGCTGCGCTCCGGCGGCCCGGTGGCCCGCGAGTGGAACCACCGCATGCTGGTGCGGGCGGCGGCCGTCCCCGGCCTGCTGTCGGAGCCGATGCGGGACGTGGTGGCGGGCGGGCCCGACGCGCTGGTGGCGTTCGGGTCGTGGAACTCTAGGTTCTGGTTGCGCGGACTGGTACTTTTCGGTTCCTGGCTGACCGATTATGCGGACGTCCTCGGCGATCTCACCCCACCATGGGCCGAGGCCGGATGAATCACCACGATTCACCGTCTAATCCGTGTTTTGAGCAGGTAAGACACGCTCGGTACAGGACGCATTACGCAGGCATTCGAGGGAGTGCGCACGATTACGTGGAAACCACGCCGAGTGACGCTCATTGATCGTGTGTAAGGGCCCCTAATGGCCTGCTAGTGTTCCGCGAAACAGCGCCGTAATACGCGGGCACCGGGACACCACCCGGGAACGGCGGCGGGCGGGAGCCTCAGGGATGAGGGCTCCAACGGCGCGGGCCCTTGTCGTACCGCCCTACCCCCTTGTGAGCGATACCTATGAGTGCTTCTCCCTGCCCGGAACACGTTTCCGAGGACTTCGTCTCCACCGACCCGCAGTGGTACAAGCGGGCCGTCTTCTACGAGGTCCTGGTCCGCGGCTTCCGTGACTCCAACGGCGACGGCACCGGCGACCTGCGCGGACTGATCGACAAGCTCGACTACCTCCAGTGGCTCGGCGTCGACTGCCTGTGGCTGCTGCCGCTGTACGAGTCCCCGCTGCGCGACGGCGGGTACGACATCGCGGACTACATGAAGATCCTCCGCGAGTTCGGCGACCTCGGCGACTTCGTGGAGCTGATCGAGCAGGCCCACAAGCGCGGCCTGCGCATCATCACCGACCTGGTGATGAACCACACCAGCGACCAGCACCCGTGGTTCCAGGCGTCCCGGCACGACCCCGCCGGGCCGTACGGCGACTTCTACGTCTGGGCGGACGAGCCCACCGGCTACCCGGACGCGCCGATCATCTTCATCGGCGCCGAGACCTCCAACTGGACCTACGACCCGGTGCGCGGCCAGTACTACTGGCACCGGTTCTTCCACCACCAGCCGGACCTCAACTACGACAACCCGGCCGTGCGGGACGCCATGCTGGAGGTCCTGCGCTTCTGGCTGGACCTCGGCATCGACGGCTTCCGGCTGGACGCCGTCCCCTACCTGTTCGAGCGCGAGGGCACGGCCTGCTCCGGCCTGCCCGAGACCCACGCCTACCTCAAGCGGGTGCGCGCCGAGGTCGACCGGCTCTACCCCGACCGGGTGCTGCTCGCCGAGGCGAACGGCTGGCCCGAGGACGTCGTCGAATACTTCGGCGACCCCACCACCGGCGGCGACGAGTGCCACATGGCGTTCCACTTCCCGCTGATGCCGCGCATCTTCATGGCCGTGCGCCGCGAGTCCCGCGAGCCCATCTCCGAGATCATGTCGCGCACGCCGAAGATCCCCGAGGTGGCGCAGTGGGGCATCTTCCTGCGCAACCACGACGAGCTCACCCTCGAGACGGTCACCGAGGAGGAGCGGGACTACATGCACGCCGAGTACGCCAAGGACCCCCGCATGCGGGCCTACCTCGGCATCCGGCGCCGTCTCGCCCCGCTGCTGGAGAACGACCGCGACCAGATCGAGCTGTTCACCGCGCTGCTGCTGTCCATGCCGGGGTCGCCGGTCATGTACTACGGCGACGAGATCGGCATGGGCGACAACATCTGGCTGGAGGACCGCGACTCGGTGCGCACCCCCATGCAGTGGACGCCGGACCGCAACGCCGGCTTCTCCGACAGCGACCCCGGGCGCCTCTACCTGCCCACGGTGATGGACCCGATCTACGGCTACCACGCCGTCAACGTCGAGGCGCAGACCAAGAACAACTCGTCGCTGCTCCACTTCACCCGCAACATGCTGGCCGTGCGCCGCCGCCACCCGGTGTTCGGCACCGGCGCCTACACCGAGCTGTGGTCGCCCAACCAGCGCGTGCTGGCGTTCGTCCGGGAGGAGGGCGACGACCTGATGCTCTGCGTCAACAACCTCTCCCGGCACCCGCAGCCGGTGGAACTGGACCTCCGCAGGTTCAGGGGCCTGGTCCCGGTGGAGTGCCGCGGCGACGTGCCGTTCCCGGCCATCGGCGAGCTGCCCTACCTGCTCACCCTGCCCGGCCACGGCTTCTACTGGTTCTCGCTCACCAAGCGCTGAGCGTGCCCGCCGGTGACCTCAGCGCGGGGTCACCGGCACCCGGGCCCGCGCCGCGCGGCGCGCCGGGATCAGGGCGACCAGCAGGGCCGCCCCCACGGCCGTGAGCATGGCCAGCAGCAGGGTCGCGGACGCCGGGGCGCGGCCGATGCCGGCGCCCATCCCGCTGGCCGCGCCCTGAAGGTCGATCAGGCCCGCCGACACCAGCGCCCCGGCCCCCGCCCCGGCGGCCACGCCGAGCACGACGAGCAGCCCGGTGCCGGTCACCAGCGTGGCGGTGACCTGGCGCGGGGTGAGCCCCATGGCCTTGAGCACGGCGAGGTCCAGGGCGTGGTCGCGCAGGCCGAGCGCGCTGGCCGTCAGCAGGTTGGCCAGGCCGATCAGCGCGAGCACCACCACCAGCGCCACGATGATCACCCGGATCACGGCCAGCCGGTCCGCGGGATTGACCACCTGCGACACCTCCAGCCCCTCCCCCTGCAGCCGGGACCGCGCCGCCGCCGGGTCGGCCCCCTCGCGCAGCACCAGCCCGTAGTACTGCGGCGGCAGCGCGTCCTTGGGCGCCAGGGAGTCCAGCGGGACCGACAGCACCTCGCCGTCCTGCTCGGGCTCCAGCACCCGGCCGACGATCCGCACGATCAGCGGCGTGCCGCCGATGGTGAGCCGGGTGCGGTCCCCGATGCGCACGTGCAGCAGGTCGAGCAGCCCCTGCCCGGCCACCGCCTCGCCCCGGTCGCGGAACAGCCGCCCCTCGACCACCGTGAACGGGTAGGGGTCGCTCACCGTGCCGAGCGCGCGGGCCCGCACGGTGCGGGTCTGCCCGGGGACCAGCGCGTCGACCTCGGTGCCGGGGAAGGCCGCCACCACGTCCGGGTCGGCGAGCGCGACCCGCTGCGCCTCCTCGGAGCTCACGCTGGCCGGGCGCACGGTGAGCGACGCGGCCTGCCCGATCTGCTCGGGGTGGCTGCGGAAGTCGTCCAGCGTGGCCCAGTAGCCGAGCCCGATGGTGATCATCATCATCGGGATGGCGAGCCCGAAGGCCGTCAGGAAGGCCGGGACCCGCCGGGTGAAGGCGTCCCTGGCCCCGAGCACCAGCGCGGGCGGCAGCCGCACCACGAAGGCGAGCCGGGCCACCCGGGACAGGTGGCCGCGCGGCGGGGCGGGCACGGCGGGCAGCGCCGGGGTACGGCCACCGCGCCAGGCGGGCAGCCACACCGCGACCAGCACCACCACGGCGGTGCCGAGCGCGATGGCGAGCAGCGGCAGCGAGGACAGCGGCACCACCACGGTCTCCGCGAGGGCGTACACGGTGATCAGCCGGCCGCACAGCACGCCGAGCACGATGCCGGCCAGGCCGAGCGAGCCGTGCTCGATGACCAGCATGCGCACCACCTGGCTCCGGGTGAACCCCAGCGACTTGAGGGTGGCGATGTCGCGCCGCTGGGTCAGCACCCGCCCGCCGGTGGCGTTGGCGATGGCGAGCACCGCGGCCACCAGGCCGGCCGCGCCGAACAGCGCGAGCAGCACCCCGAGCAGCCGGTTGTCCAGCTCCATGGACGCCTCGACCTCGCGCCAGGTGGACACCCGCTGCACCTGCCCGCCGAGCGTGGTGATGGCCCGCTGGACGGCGAGCGAGGTGTCGCCGGCGTCGGCGAGCCGCAGCCCGGTCACCGACTCGCTGCGGCCGAGCTTCGGCTCGATCTCGTCGAGCGTGCCGGCCAGCGTCCAGGCCAGGCCGGGTGTCCACTCGGGGTAGAAGCCCTGGTCGCCGCTCTCGGCGAGTCCCGCGATCGTCAGCGCGTGGGTGGCGCCGTTCAGCCCGATCACGGTGACCGCCATGCCCGCGCGCAGGCCGACGGCGCGGGCGTAGGAGCGCTCGACCACCACGCCGTACGGCACGCGCGGGTCCAGCCAGGCGCCCTCCCGCACCAGGGGGCGGCCCACGGACGGGAACACGGCGGGCGTCGCGCGCAGCGTGACCGGGGTCTTCTTGCCGTCCAGCACGAGGGTGGCCGGGGCGCTGCGGTAGGGCCCGGCGATGTCGGTGACGCCGACCAGCGCGCGCAGGACGGCGGGGTCGGGGGCGTCCTTGGTGTGGATCCAGACGTGCGCGCCGTTGCCGCGGGCGAACAGGCCGCGCCAGGGGTTGGTGCCGTCCTCCAGCAGGGTCGCGGCGGTGATGAGGGCGGTGACGATGCCGGCCACCGCGAGCACGGTGAGCAGCGCCTGGGCGCGCCGGGCCCGCAGGTCGGACCGCAGCCAGCGGACCTCGGCGGCGTTCATCCCCGCAGCTCGACCACGTCGCCGGGGCCGCCCTTGGCGCGGCGGCGGGGCAGGCCGATCGCGCCGTCGTCGACGATCTGGCCGTCCAGCAGGGTGACCACGCGGTCGGCCAGCCCGGCGACCCGGGCGTCGTGGGTGACGAGGACGATGGTCTGGCCCTGGCGGTGCACCTCGCCGAGCAGGCGCAGCACGTCGCGGGTGTTGCGGCTGTCGAGGTTGCCGGTCGGCTCGTCGGCCAGCAGCAGGTGGGGGTGGTTGGCGAGGGCGCGGGCCAGGGCGACGCGCTGCTGCTCGCCGCCGGACAGCTGGGCGGGCGCGGCGTCGGCCTTGCCGGTGAGACCGAGCTCGCCGAGGAGGTATTCGCGGCGCTCGCGGGCGTGCCGGGCGGTGGAGCCGCCGAGCAGGGCGGGCAACTCGACGTTGTCGGCCACCGTCATGTTGTCGACGAGGTTGAAGAACTGGAACACGAAGCCGATCTTCCGGCGGCGCAGCAACGCCCAGCCGCTCTCGGACAGGGTGTCCGCCCGGGTGCCCTCGATCCAGATCTCGCCGCTGGTGCGGGTGTCCAGGCCGCCGAGCATGTGCACGAGCGTGGACTTCCCCGACCCGGACGGCCCCATGACCGCGATGAACTCCCCGGCCTCGACCGTGAGGTCCACCCCGCGGACGGCGGGCACGGGCAGCCCGCCCGTCTGGTAGATCTTCACCAGGTTGACCGCGCGCAGCACGGGCGGGACGGTGGTCATCGCTGCTGCTCCCTCCCGCGCCGGGGCCCGGCGCGTCCTTCGTCAGGCAAGCTCCTCCTGGCAGCGCTCCAGCCAGTCCAGATCGGCCTGCAGGTGCAGCATGGCCCCCTCGATGAGGAGCTGCGCGGCACGGTTGTCCTGGTCGGTGCTCTGGGCGAGTTCTACCAGATCCCGCATGAGCCCGAGGTAGTGCCGGCGCTGCCTGTTGATGAGGGCCGTGCGGTCGGCGATGCCGGTCATGGGGGCGAGGACGAGCTTCATGAAGAACTCGTCGCGGACCCGCGGGCCCTCGGTCGGGGAGTCGACCCACTCGTCGAGGGCCTCCCGGCCTTGGGCGGTGCAGAAGTAGACCTTCTTGTTCGGGCGGTTGGACTGCTCGACGTCCACGCTCCGGACCAGGCCGTCCTTCTCCAGGCGGCCGAGGGTGACGTAGATCTGCCCGATGTTCGGGGAGGGGTAGGCGTTACCGAATATTTGCTCAAGCGCTTGTTTCAGCTCATAGCCGTGGGCAGGTTCTTTGGCCAGGAGCGCCAGCAGCTGGAGCCGCACGCCCCACCTCCCTCGGGCCGTCATGTTACCTGAGTGTTACGTGAACATCCGTTGACGGCCACATTATCGCTATGCATAACATGCATGCACCTACATAACACGCATGTAACCCAAGAAATACCTGGAGGACACGTGCGGCTCCTGGCCCCCCTTCTGCTGGCAGCGGTGCTGCTGGGCGGATGCGCGGGGCTCGGCGAGCGCGACACGGCGGCCGGCGCCGGCGACGGCACCGGTCCCATGACGTTCGCCTCGGGCCGCGACACCACCGGGTACATCCAGCCGCTGATCGACCGGTGGAACCAGAGCCACCCCACCCAGCGGGTCACCCTGCTGGAGCTCCCGGAGGCCGCCGACGAGCAGCGCGCCCAGATGGTCGCCAACCTCCAGGCCCGCAGCGACCGGTACGACATCCTCGGCCTCGACGTCGTGTGGACCGCCGAGTTCGCCGACGCCGGGTGGATCGTCCCGCTGGACCGCAGCATGTTCCCGCTGGACAAGTTCCTGCCGCCGGTGATCGACACCGCCACGTACCGCGACAAGCTGTACGCGGTGCCGTACACCAGCAACGCGGGTCTGCTCTACTACCGCAAGGACATCCTGGACCGCGAGCACCTCAAGCCGCCCACGACCTGGGCCGAGCTGCGCGACCAGGCCACCCGCCTCGGCAGGAAGTACAAGCTGGGCGGGTACGCGGGCCAGTTCCTGCCCTACGAGGGCCTGACCGTCAACTTCGCCGAGGCCGTGCAGTCGGCCGGCGGCCAGATCCTCAGCCCCGACGGCACCAAGGTCACCCTCGACCTGGACAAGGCCAGGACCGGCCTGGAGTTCCTGACCGGCGGGGTGCGCGAGGGCTGGATCCCCAAGGAGGCCCTCGCCTTCAAGGAGGAGGAGTCGCGGCTGGCCTTCCAGCGCGGCGAGCTGCTGTTCGCCCGCAACTGGCCGCACGCCTACGGTCCCGCCACCCGCTCCCCCATCGGGGGCAAGTTCGCGGTGACCCGCCTGCCCGGCCTCGACGGCCCCGGCTCCAGCACGCTGGGCGGCAACAACCTCGCCATCAGCGCGTACTCCAAGCACCAGAAGTCGGCCCTTGAGTTCATCCGCTACTTCACCGGGCTGGAGAACGAGCGGCGCGTGCTCACCGAGGGGTCGTTCCCGCCGGTGTGGTCGGAGTTGTACGACGACCCGGCGCTCATCAAGCAATATCCATATCTGCCGGTACTCAAGCAGAGCATCATGTCCGCCAGGCAGCGACCTGCCAGCGCCAAATATGACCAGGTGAGCCTGGTGATATCGAGCGCCGTCTCTGACGCGCTCAACTTCAGGAAACAGGCCGACGAGACCGTCGCCGACCTGAGGCAGCAACTCGGCGAGATCATTCGCACCCCATAAGCGCGGGGGCGATCCCCCCGTCACTCATCCCACGTCTTTCCCTCTCAATCCAAATATCGCTATTTCGGGGCCTTCACCAGGAGGTATGACCATGCGTGTAAGGACGACAGCCGTGGTGGCCGGGCTCATGCTCGCGGCCGCGGCGTGCGGCGGCGGCGGCGAACCGGCCGGCACCGACCCGTCGGCCAGCGCCAGCGCTCCGGCGGCCAAGCCGCTGGAGGGCACGACCATCGAGATCGCCGCCAAGTGGACCGGCGACGAGCAGGCCAACTTCGAGAAGGTCCTGGCCGCGTTCCAGGAGAAGACCGGCGCCAAGGTCACCTACGCCTCGACCGGTGAGGACACCGGCGCCTACCTCGGCCCGCGCATCCAGGGCGGCAACCCGCCGGACGTCGCGGTCCTGCCGCAGCCGGGCCTGGTCCAGCAGTACGCCGACCAGAAGGCCCTCAAGCCGCTGTCCTCCGAGGTGCAGGCGCAGATCGACCAGAACTACACCCCGTACTGGAAGGAGCTCGGCTCGGCCGGCGGCCAGGTCTACGGCGTGCTGGTGAAGGCCGCGCACAAGTCGCTGATCTGGTACCGCGCCCCCGCCTTCGAGGACGCGGGCGCCCAGCCCGCCACCACCTGGGACGAGCTGGTCAGCAAGACGGCGCAGACGCTGGCCGACTCCGGTACCGCGCCGTTCGCGCTGTGCGGCGCCTCCGGCTGGACCCTGACCGACCTGTTCGAGAACATCTACCTCTCCACCGCGGGCCCGGAGAACTACGACAAGCTCGCCAAGCACGAGATCCCGTGGACCGACCCGTCGGTGGCCACGGCGCTGGAGAAGATGGGGCAGATCTTCGGCAAGAAGGAGTTCATGCTCGGCGGCTCGTCCGGCGCCCTGCAGACCGACTTCCCGACCTGCGTCACCCAGGTGTACGGCCAGAAGAAGGCCGCCATGGTGATCGAGGCCGACTTCGTGGCCGCCTCGGTCGGGCAGTCCGGCGCCAAGGTCGGCGAGGACGCCAAGATCATGCCGTTCCCGAAGGCCGGCGACACCGAGCCGGTGGTGCTGGGCGGCGACGTCGCGGTCGCGCTGAAGGACTCCAAGGGCGCCATGGCGCTGCTGGAGTACATGGCCTCCGCCGAGGGCGGCTCGGTCTGGGCCAAGCAGCCCGGCTACCTGTCGCCGAACCGCAACGTCTCGCCGGACAACTACCCCGACCCGCTGACCAAGCAGCTCGCGCAGACCATCATCTCCGCGGGCGAGGCGGTCCGGTATGACATGTCGGACCTGGCGCCGAGCGCCTTCGGCGGCACCGACGGCAAGGGCGAGTGGAAGCAGCTCCAGGACTTCCTGCGCAAGCCGACCGACATCAAGGGCGCCCAGGAGAAGCTCGAGGCCGACGCGGCCAAGGCCTGGGAAAAGTAAGGGGCGACGGCCGTGACCGATCGGTTGGACGGCCCGCAGGTCCCGCGCGGCGACGGCGACGTCGCCCGCGGGGCCTCCCCCGGACCTGAAGTCAACGACACGGCGGGGGACACCCCCGCCCCGGACGCCCCGGCGTCCGACGGGAACACCACCGGCGAGAGCATCGCGAGAGGGGACGGTACCCCCGCCGGTGGCCCCCCAGCGGCGCCGGCCAGGCGCGGGTACGGACGCTCGGGCAACCTCGGGCCCTCGCCCAGGGTCGCCCTGTTCTTCCTGCTCCCCGCGGTCGTCCTGCTGGGCGCCTGGGTGGTGTACCCGATCATCTACTCGATCTTCCGCAGCCTGTACGACTCCACCGGCGGAACGTTCGTGGGGCTGCGCAACTACGGCTCGATCTTCACCGACTCCAGCATGCTCACCACGATCAGGAACAACCTGATCTGGGTCGTGGTGGCCCCCAGCCTGGTCACCGCGCTCGGCCTGCTGTTCGCCGTGCTGACCGAGCGCATCCGCTGGGCGTCGGCGTTCAAGCTGATCGTCTTCATGCCCATGGCGGTGTCCCTGCTCGCCTCCGGAGTCATCTTCCGGCTGGTCTACGAGCAGGACCCCGACAAGGGCGTGGCCAACGCCATCATGACCTCCGTCCACGACGTGTTCCTGCAGAGCAGCGGGTACCCCGGTGCCCGGCCCCGCGAGAACGACGCCGCCCCCGCGGCGTTGAACGCCGGCGCGGTGGTCACCAAGCAGCCCGCCCAGGCCGGGCAGGCGGTGAACATCCCGCTGGTCGGCATCAGGCCGGAGTCGCTGCCCGGCGACGCGGCGCCCGCCAGGCAGGCGCCCGCCGCGCCCGGCGAGGTGGCGGGCACGGTGTGGCTGGACTTCGTGCCGGGCGGCGGCACCGTCAACGAGATGGATCCCAAGGAAAAGGGCATGCCCGGCGTCACGGTGGAGGCGGTGTCGGGGGGCGCGGTGCGGGCCACCACCGAGACCGCGCCGGACGGCACGTTCAAGTTCGCGGGCCTGCCCGCGGGCTCGTACGAGCTGCGGCTGCCGTCGTCCAACTTCGCCACGCCGTTCGGCGGGCTGACCTGGCTCGGCCCGGCACTGATCACGCCCGCCATCATCGGGGCGTTCATCTGGGTGTGGGCGGGGTTCGCCATGGTGCTGATCGCGGCGGGGCTGTCGGCCATCCCGCGTGACGCGCTGGAGGCCGCGCGCATCGACGGCGCCACCGAGTGGCAGGTGTTCCGGCGGATCACCATCCCGCTGCTGTCCCCGGTGCTGCTCGTCGTGCTGGTGACGATGATCATCAACACCTTGAAGGTGTTCGACCTGGTCTTCGTCATCGCGCCGGGCTCCGTGCAGCCGAACGCCAACGTGATCGCGCTGGAGATGTGGCGGGTGTCGTTCGGCGGCGGCGGGAACCAGGGCCTGGGCAGCGCCTTGGCGATCTTCCTGCTCATCCTGGTGCTGCCGTTCATGGCCCTCAATATCCGGCGGTTCCGGAGGGAGCAGACATGACGACGCTGACCGTCTCCCGCCCCGGCGCGGACAACGCCGCGGGCGCGGTGCGGCGCGGGGCGCTGTCCAGGATCGTGGACAAGCTCGGCGGCGGCCTCATGCAGGTCGTGCTGATCGTGCTGGCGCTGTTCTGGCTGGTGCCCACCCTCGGACTGCTCATCGTGTCGCTGCGCGGCGACACCGACAACAACTCCTCCGGCTGGTGGACGGCGCTGACCCGTCCCGCGCAGCTCACCCTGGACAACTACTCCAACATCCTGGCGAGCGGGTTCACCGCGTCGTTCTGGAACACCGTGGCGATCACGGTGCCGGCGACCGTCCTGGTCATCGGCATCGCCGCCATGGCGGGGTACGCCTTCGCGTGGATGGAGTTCCCCGGCCGCGACGCGTTGTTCCTCGTCGTCATCGCCCTGCTGGTGGTGCCGATCCAGATCGCGCTGATCCCGATCGCCAAGCTGTACGGCGCCGTCGGGATCTTCGGGTCCATCCCGGGCGTGGTGCTGTTCCATGTGGCCTTCGGGCTGCCGTTCGCCATCTTCCTGTTGCGCAACTTCTTCGTCGGCATCCCCAAGGAGCTGCTGGAGGCCGCGCGCATGGACGGGGCGAGCGAGTGGAAGATCTTCTCGACGGTGGTGTTCCCGCTGGCCAAGCCGGCCATCGCCTCGCTCGGCATCTTCCAGTTCCTGTGGGTGTGGAACGACCTGCTCGTCGCCCTGGTGTTCGCGGACAGCGGCGCGCAGCCGATGACCAAGGCACTTCAATCCCAGATGCGACAGTTCGGGACCAACGTCGACATCCTCGCGCCTGGCGCGTTCCTGTCGCTGATCATCCCGTTGGTGCTGTTCTTCGCCTTCCAGCGGTACTTCGTCCAGGGCCTGCTCGCGGGCTCGGTGAAGTAGCGCCCAGCTCCGGGTGCCCGCCTCGCGGGGGCAGGCGGGTACCCGGTCTCCACGGCCTGCGCGGTTCCGGTTCGCCTGCCGGTCCGCGCGGCTAAGATCCCGGCATGACCGGACGTCCATTAAACGAAGTCGTCGAATCCGGGTGGGCCACCGCCCTGGAACCCGTCGCCGAGCGCATCACCGCGCTCGGCGACTTCCTGCGTCAGGAGGTCGCCGAGGGGCGGCGCTACCTCCCCGCGGGGGCGCACGTGCTGCGCGCCTTCCAGCAGCCGTTCGACCAGGTACGCGTGCTCATCGTCGGGCAGGACCCCTACCCGACCCCCGGCCACCCGGTCGGCCTCAGCTTCTCCGTGGCGCCGGACGTCCGGCCGCTGCCCGGCAGCCTGGTCAACATCTTCAAGGAGCTCGGCACCGACCTCGGCCTGCCCAAGCCGTCCAACGGCGACCTCACCCCGTGGACCGAACAGGGCGTGCTGCTGCTCAACCGAGTGCTGACCGTCGCCCCCGGCAAGCCCGCCTCGCACCGGGGCAAGGGCTGGGAGCAGGTCACCGAGCAGGCCATCCACGCGCTGGTCGCCCGCGGCACCCCGATGGTCGCCATCCTGTGGGGCCGGGACGCCCGGTCGCTGCGGCCCATGCTCGGGCCCGTGCCGTGCGTGGAGTCCGCCCACCCGTCGCCGCTGTCGGCGCGCAGCGGGTTCTTCGGCAGCCGCCCGTTCAGCAAGGCCAACGAGATGCTGGAGAAGCAGGGGGTCGCCCCGGTCGAGTGGAAGCTACCCTGACGAACGCGTCCCGGCGGCCGACCGTATGATCCGAATGATACGGAGACCGCCGGGGTAGTGCCCGTTCGACCGGATCTCAGGGTGAACGAGGAGTTCTTCATGCCGCACGAGCGCGCCGGCACGCCGGCGCAGTCATCCGACCTGGTGGACGTCCCTCATCTCGTGACCGCGTACTACGCGCTGCACCCCGACCCCGGGGCCCCCGGCGAGCGGGTCGCGTTCGGCACCTCCGGCCACCGTGGCTCGTCCCTCAACACCGCCTTCAACGAGGACCACATCCTCGCCACCAGCCAGGCCATCTGCGAGTACCGCGCGCGGCAGGGCGTGGACGGCCCGCTGTTCCTCGGCGTCGACACCCACGCCCTGTCCGAGCCCGCGCGGGTCACCGCCCTTGAGGTGCTCGCCGCCAACGGCGTCACGGTGCTGATCGACTCCCGCGACGGCTACACCCCCACCCCCGCGGTGTCGCACGCCATCCTCACCTACAACCGCGGCCGCACCACCGGCCTGGCCGACGGCGTCGTCATCACCCCGTCGCACAACCCGCCCGGCGACGGCGGCTACAAGTACAACCCGCCGAACGGCGGCCCCGCCGAGACCGGTGCCACCTCCTGGATCCAGGACCGCGCCAACACCCTGATCGCCGAGGGCCTCAAGGAGGTCCGCCGCGTCCCGTACACCCGCGCGATGGCCGCCGGCACCACCGGCCGGCACGACTTCCTCGGCCACTACGTCGACGACCTCCCCGCGGTGCTCGACCTCGACGCGGTCCGCGACGCCGGCGTCCGCATCGGCGCCGACCCCCTCGGCGGCGCCAGCGTCGCCTACTGGGGCGCCATCGCCGAGCGCCACCGCCTGGACCTCACCGTGGTGAACCCCTCGGTCGACCCCACCTGGCGCTTCATGACGCTCGACTGGGACGGCAAGATCCGCATGGACTGCTCGTCCCCGTACGCCATGGCGTCCCTCATCGCCAACCGCTCCGCGTACCAGATAGCCACCGGCAACGACGCCGACGCCGACCGCCACGGCATCGTCACCCCCGACGGCGGCCTGATGAACCCCAACCACTACCTCGCCGTCGCCATCTCCTACCTGTGGGGCCACCGCCCCGGCTGGCCGGAGGCCGCCCGCATCGGCAAGACCATGGTCAGCAGCTCCATGATCGACCGCGTGGCCGCCGACCTCGGCCGCCCGTTGTACGAGGTCCCGGTGGGCTTCAAGTGGTTCGTCGCCGGCCTGCTGGACGGCTCGCTGGGCTTCGGCGGCGAGGAGAGCGCCGGCGCCTCGTTCCTGCGCCGCGACGGCTCCGTCTGGACCACCGACAAGGACGGCATCATCCTCGCCCTCCTGGCCTCCGAGATCACCGCCGTGACCGGCTCCACGCCGTCCGAGCTCTACCGCGGCCTGACCTCCCGCTTCGGCGACCCCGCGTACGCCCGCGTCGACGCCCCCGCCACCCGCGACGAGAAGGCGGCCCTGGCCCGCCTGTCCCCCGGCGACGTCACGGCCGGCAGCCTGGCCGGGGAGCCGATCACCACCATCCAGGTCGCCGCCCCCGGCAACGAGGCGGCCCTCGGCGGCATCAAGGTCGGCACCGAGAGCGCCTGGTTCGCCGCCCGGCCGTCCGGCACCGAGGACGTCTACAAGATCTACGCCGAGTCCTTCCAAGGCCAGGACCACCTGGCCCGCGTGCAGGAGGAGGCCCGCGCCCTGGTGTCCGCCACGCTGGGGACGGGCTGACGGACCCGCCGGCGTCCCGGGCACCGGGCTCCGGCGCCCGGGACGGCGGTCATCCCGCGATCACCAGTTGCACGTGGAGTCAGGCACCTGCGTCACGTACTGGCTGTCGGCGGTCACCCAGCCGGCGGCCGCGTACGGGGTGACGATCTGCGCGCTGTACCGGCCGTTGGCCACGCCGAAGCTCTTGAACAGCCTGCCGTTGGGCAGCGAGTGCGGGGGGTTGGTCGTGGTGCCGGTGGAGTAGGCGAACCACCGCACGTCCTGGGCGATGACCCTCCGGCAGTTCCAGGCGAAGGCGCCGGCGGCCGGTGCGGCGGCGGGTAACAGCCCGCCCACCAGTGTCGCTCCCAGCGCTGTCAGCACGGCCTTGCGTCCGATGGACACTCGCATGACGAGTCCTCTCAGCTGGTCGTTTCTCCGGTTCCGCGCCGGTTCTCCCGGCGCGGTTCGCCGCCCTGCGCGGGCGGCCTCCGATGCCATGCCCCAACGGTGCACGGATATGTCAGGAAATACGACAGCCGGTAGGAGGAAACGGGTCACGCGGAGCGGTCGTCCAGGTGCCGTTCCAGGGACTCGACCTTGGAGGTGAGGGCGTCCGTCACGCCGGGCCGCACGTCGGCCTTGAGCACCAGGCTCACCCGGGGGGCGACCTCGGCGACGGCCTCGACGGCGCGCTTGACGACGTCCATCACCTCGTCCCACTCGCCCTCGACGGTGGTGAACATCGCGTCGGTGCGGTTCGGCAGGCCGCTGTCGCGGACCACCCGGACGGCGCGGGCGACCGGCTCGGCCACGTCCACGCCGACACCGAGCGGGGTCACGGAGAAAGCTATGATCATGCGTTCATTCTGTCCGGGGCCAGCGGAGCGGGATAACCCGGGATGGGCGGCACCGCCTTCCACGGCTCGTGGATCAGCGGGGCGGGGACGGCGGCCAGCTCGGGGACGTACCTGCGGACGTACTCCCCGTCCGGGTCCAGCTTCCTGGCCTGGCGCACCGGGTTGAGCACGCGGTTCGGGCGGGTGTCGTTCCCGGTGCCCGCGACCCACTGCCAGTTCCCCCAGTTGTTGGCGAAGTCGGCGTCCAGCAGCAGGTCCATGAAGTGCTCACCGCCCACCCGCCAGTGGACCTTCAGCCGCTTGGTCAGGTACGAACCGACGATGAGCCGGGCGCGGTTGTGCATCCAGCCCTCGGTGCTCAGCTGCCGCATCCCGGCATCCACCACCGGAATGCCCGTCATTCCCGCCTTCCACGCCTCCACGGCCTCCGGGTCGTCGGTCCAGCCGGCGTCCCTCGGCCGGTAGTCCCGGCGCGACAGGCCGGGGAACGCCAGCGCCACCTGGTGGTAGAAGTCCCGCCAGCACAGCTGCCGCACGAACGGCTCGGCCCCCGGCCGTCCGCACGCCCGGGCGGCGACCTCCGCCGGGGACACGCACCCGAAGTGCAGGTACGGGCTCAGCATCGACGTCCGGTCCTCCGAGAGATCGTCGTGTCCCTCGTCGTAGTCCGCCAGGCAGAGCTTGAGCCACAACTCCAGCCGCCGCCGCGCCCCGGTCTCCCCGCCCCGCAGGTTCCCGTGCGGCACCCTCGGCGGCACCGGCGCCGCCCCCGGCTCCAGCCCGTCCGGTACCCGGACCAGCCGGGGTGCCGCGAGCACCTCCCGCCGTCCGCACGCCGCCCACGCCCGCCAGTACGGCGTGAACACCCGATAGTGGTCACCGCCGAGGGGCCTGAGCTCCCCCGCCGGCACGACCGTCACCCCCGGGAACGCCCGGAACTCCAACCGCCGCTCCGCGCAGGCCGCGGCCAGCCGCCGCTCCCTTCTCCGCGCGTACGGCGTGACGTCCCCGCTCACCCACACCGCCTGGGCTCCCACCTCGTCGGCGACCCGCATGGCCTCGGCCACCGGATCTCCCTCGCGGACGACCAGATCCCCGCCGAGATCCCGCAACGACGCCCGCAGATCGTTCACCGCCTCCGCGAGGAACCCGCCCCGCCCCCGGGCCCGCACCCCCGGATCCACCACGAACAACGGCACGACCCACCGCGCCCGCGCGCACGCCTCCGCCAGCGCCGGGTGATCGTGCACCCGCAGGTCCCGGTTGAACAGCACGATGACCGTCTCCACACCTGGGTCTTCGCCCCCTGGCCCCGGGGTGGTTGCGTCCGTCCACCCGCCCGGCCCCGAAGAGACGAGAAGGGGCCTGACTCGGCCCGAGCAGTGGCCTTTACCTGGCAAGGTTTTACTTCGGCGGCACATGCCGTGCCCGAACTCGGCCACGGCGGATCGGACGGCGGTCATGACGGGTCGGAACGCACGAGCACACGGGACGGAACGCGCCGTCCACCGCGCCCGGGCCACCGCCTCCGCGAGGCACGATCAGGGCACAGGTTCAGATGAGCGAGCACATGGGTGAGCCCTCCGGCGACCAGCCGGACGAAGGCCCGAACTACGGCATCGGCGCGGTGGCCCGCCGCCTTGGCGTGCCCGCCCCGACGCTGCGCACCTGGAACCTCCGCTACGGCATCGGCCCGAGCCATCGCAGCCCCGGCGGCCACCGCCGCTACGCCCCCGCCGACCTGCGCCGCCTGGAGGAGATGAACCGCCTGATCAAGGCCGGTCTCCCCCCCGCCGAGGCCGCCCACGCCGCCCTCCGCGCCGGCACCGTCCTCGAACCCCCGCCTGCCGCCGTCGCCCTCGCCCCGCCGGTCGCCCTTCCCGAGACCCGGATGCCCACCGTCGCGTCCCTGACCCGTGCGGCCATGAACCTCGACGCCGACACGATCAGCCGCACCGTGGACGCGGCCCTCGCCGCCCGCGGCGTCGCCTGGACCTGGGACCACCTGGTCCTCCCGGCCTTCGACGCGATCAGCCACCGCCAGGAGTTCACCGGCGCCGGCATCGAGATCGAACACCTCTTCACCGAACGCATCCTCGCCGCCTTCAGCCCTCTCACCGGCCGCCCCGCCACCCTCGCCCACCCCCGCATGATCCTCCTGGCCTGCGCCGAGGAGGAACAGCACACCCTCCCCAGCTACGCCCTGGCCGCCGCCCTCACCAGCGCCCATCACCTGGAGACCCGCCTCCTCGGCCCCCGCACCCCCTACAGGTCCCTCTCCGACGCCATCCGCCGCCTGGCCCCCGCCACCGTCTTCATCTGGTCCCAGCAGAGGTCCACCGGCGACCCCACCCCCCTGCGCACCCTCCCGCTGCTCCGCCCTCCCACCCGCGTGATCACCGGCGGCCCCGGCTGGCACCTCCAGGCCCTCCCTCCCGCCATCGGCCACGCCGTCTCCCTCACCGACGCCATCACCAAGATCCGCTCCACCCTCGTCTGACCGGCACCACCGCGAGGCCACGGGAAACCCGTGGCCTCGTCTTTGTGCCGACTTGGTTGCGGAGGGTGGCACCAGTCGACTATGAATAGGTTTTGAGTAAGTTTGTGACGCGAGGGGAGAGCCATGCCCAGCATGATCGGATGGCGTCTGGCACAGGGAGACGAGGAAGCGCTGGCGGAGTGCTACCGCACCTACGCCGGCCTGGTGACCCGCTACCTGCGCAAACTGATCCCGCCACAGGACATCGAAGACGTCCGCCAGGTGGTCTTCTCCGAGGTCTGGCGCTCAGCCCACCGCTACGACCCCACCCGAAGCCTGGAAGCCTGGCTCCTCGGCATCGCCAGAAAACGCGCCATCGACCACCTGCGCGTCCGCACCCTCACGACCGTCCCCCTGGACACCGTGACCGAGCCCCCCGACACCGACGGCCGCGACACCGCCGAAACCCTGGGCCACCGCGACCAGATCCGCCGCGCCCTCGCCGTCCTCCCCGCCCCCCAGCGCGAAGCGATAGAACTCGCCTACTACGCCGACCTCACCCAACGCGAGATAGCCGCCCGCCTCCACGTCCCCCTGGGCACCATCAAGGCCCGCACCTCCCGCGGCCTCCACCGCCTCTCGACGATCCTCACCCGCCCGGCCGCCTGACCGGTCCGGGGCCGAGAGCCTCTAGTCAGCGGATTCGCGCGGCCGGGTCCGCGGCGCGTAGTCGAAGCCGGTGAACGGCCAGGCTCGGCGCAGCCAGCCCTCGACCAGCTCGTACAGCGGCCCGTCGAGGTGCGCGAGGTCCTGTCGCACCCATGAGCGCACCGTGGCGTGGCCCGGCCGGCCCGACGGGTAGATGTACACGCAGCCGATCACGTCGGTGTCGATCAGGACGGAATACGTGAAACCGGCCCGCCGCCGGAAGTCATCGGCGTGCCGGACCAGGTCCCGCATATTTTCGTCAATGGTCATCGGCTGTGGCCAGTCGTGGGTTTCGAAGCCCGGAGTGCCCTGAATGTGCGCCACGCTGGACATCCAGGCGCGGTAGTCGCGCTCGTTGTGCTCAGGGCCGAGCGGCACCAGCCGAATCTCCCCGTGCGCGAAGCCCTCGGGAACCCGGAAGCCGGCCGGGACGAACTCATGGTCATCAGGAGCGTCGTCCGCGTGCACCGTGTCCGCCGTACCGCCCATGGCTCTGCCCACCTACCCGAGAAGGCATCCGCCGGGATGGCACGGGCCCCGGCCGGCACCGCGACCACAGCACATGCGGCGGATCGCCGGTCAGTCTACCGATGGGTCCGCCCCGTGATCTGGTCAGAACCAGAGGACCAGCAGTGCGGTCACCCCCAGGCTCAACGCCACGAACCCGAGCGTCCTGGGCTGCTGGACCGCCTCCCGTCGCGAAGAGACCACCAGTACGGCCCCCAGCCCCACCGCCACGGCCACGTGCGCCCAGTACCACAAGGGGACAGGCACCTTCCCCAGCGTGGTGCCGTACAGCAGGTCGTCGACGGCGCCGAACCCGGCGAGTACGGCGAGCCCTCCTAGGCCGAGGGCCACGAGCGCGTACCTGAACCGCCCCAGCAGGCCCCAGACGACGGTTCCCAGCAGGAGCAGAACCGACGAACTGTAGTGGAGCTGGCGCATGAACTCCCCCGCGCGCACCTCATAAGTGATCTTCAAGACCGAGACATAAGCGGCACTCATCTGAGAACCACGCAGTGGCTCATATTGGCCGTCATACGCCACCATCCGGCCATCCGGCGCATAGAAGAACGCCAGATACCCACCCGTGAGCACGACGACGACAAAGCAGTAGATCAGCATCTCGCCCACCAACTGCCTCAGCCTCATCCGTTCCATCCGCACATCCCACCACAAACCCCCAGAAGCACGACGCCGTATGAGATCAAGAGACGGCCTCATACCCGGCGCGTGCGATGCGGGGATGTCACCGTCTGCCGAGCCAGACCCGTGCGGCGAAGTCGCGGGCGGTGATGCCGAGCCGCGTTCTGGGGATGAGCAGCGCCGCGGCCCGGCCGATGCCGCGCTGCTTGGGGCCGACCAGGGTGCGGTGCTCGGTCTCGTAGTGGCGGAACGCCTCCGCGTGGCCGGCCGTTCGTGCGGCGAGCGCCTTGGCGAGGGTGTGGGCGCCGGCGATGGCGAGGCTGGAGCCGTCGCCGAACAGCGACACGCACGACGCCGCGTCGCCGAGCAGCACGACGCGGCCCTTCGCCCAGCCGGGGAGGCGCACCTGGCTGACCGAGTCGAAGTACAGATCCTCGGTCTTCTGGAGCCGTTCGAGCAGTTCCGGCACCCGCCAGCCGGCGCCCGCGTAGGCCTCGGACACGATGCGCTTGTGCTGCTCGGTGTCGCGGTGATCGAAGCCGCCGATCGCCGGGCCGCGGAAGATGAAGGCGGCCAGGGCGTCCCCCCGTGACGGGTGGATGGACACCAGCCTGCCAGGGGTGTTGTACATGAGCACGTCGTGCGGATGATCGACCACGCCGCCGAGGTACATGGTCGCCACGTAGACGCCCATGTGGCGCACGAAGCCCGGCTCCGGGCCGAACGCCAGCCTCCGGACCGTCGAGTGGAGCCCGTCCGCGCCCACGACCAGGTCGAAGCGGCGCGGCGCGGAACGCTCGAACGTGACGTCGACACCGTCCGCGTCCTGCCGCAGCGTGACGATCGTGTCGTCGAACAGGAACTCGGCGTCGTCCCTGGCGGCCTCGTGGAGCACCGAGGCCAGGTCACCGCGCGGAAGCTCGACCTCCCGGTTGCCTGCGGCACTGCGGGTGGCGGGCATGGGCACCCGGACGATCTGCCGCCCGGAGTCGTCGACGACCCTCATCACGGACACCTGGGTGGCGACGTCGCGCAGGCGGTCCATGATTCCCATCTCCTCGGCCACCGGCAGGGCGGGCCCGCGCACGTCGACAGGGTTGCCGCTGGAGCGCAGGCCTCGCGACCGCTCCACGACGGTGGCCTGGAACCCGTGACGGGCCAGCCAGTAGGCCAGGGTGGGGCCGGCGACGCCGCCGCCGGAGATCAGCACGCTTCGAGAGGACATGCCCCAGACCATAACCGCACTCAGTGCCATTTTGCAATGAGTGCCGATTCGCAACGGATGCTTCTCTGCGCCGAGTGCCGTAAGCTGACCCACGTGTCACTCCGCGACCGCAAACGTGCCCGCAACCGCCAGGCCCTCGTCGACGCCGCGACCGAGTTGTTCGAGCGCAACGGCTACGACGAGACGACCGTCGCCGACATCGCCGCCGCCGCCGACATAGGCACCCGCACGTTCTTCAGCTACTTCGCCAGCAAAGAGGAGCTGCTGTTCCCGGAGAGCGACGCCCGCGTCCGGGCCGCCGTGGAGGCCATCGAGTCACGCGCCCCCGACGACGGCCCCGCCGAGGTCCTCCTGCGCGCCCTGCACAAGGTCGGCGACGACAGCGACGACATGGCGAGCCGGCTCGCCGCCCTACGCCTCCGCCTGATCCGCACCGTCCCCGCAGTACGCGGCCGAGGCCTGCAGATCCAGCTCGACGCCCAACGCGAGATAGCCACCCACCTGGCCAGAGCCTTCCCCGACCACCTCACCGAGGTAACCGCCGCAGCCCTGACCGGCGCCTTCGTCGGCGCCGTAACCGGCGCCCTCCAGGTCCTGCTCGACGACCCCGAGCAACTCAAGGACCCGTCCGCGGTACAAGCGGCCGTCCGCCAGGCCACAGACGTGGCCCTCACCCCCTGGCTACAGGCCTCAATTTTCCCGCGCGAGCAGCGGGAGCGCCGGGAAGGTGTGGTCCTGCCACAGCAGACGTGAGGTCTCCTCCGGGTAGGCGGTGACCGTCGGCGGGGTGTCGAAGAGCTGTGCGAGGCGGTGGGCGGTGTCGTACGGTGGCCAGCCTGGGTCGCCGTGGGTGGCGAACGCCGTCCATGATCTGCGGATCTGGGCGGACAGCTCTTCCGCCGCCGGGGAGGGCGGGTCGCCGATCAGCATGGCGGTCCGCCCGCTGCTCAGGTTGCCGAAGACGAGGGGCACGTCCAGGCCGTGGCAGGCGCCGAGGGCACCGCCGAAGCCCGGGGCGGGCCAGGTCAGTTCGTAGAGGTGGGCCCGGCCGCCGCCGGTGATCTGCGCGTCGGCGAGGTGGAGGCTCGGCATGCGGAACAACCAGTCCGCGTTGACCAGTTCGTACAGCTCCTCGTCGGCCGCGGCCGGGAACGCCTCCCGGTACCGGCGTGCGCCGTCCGGGCCGGGGGCGAGCATGTGCAGAGCGCTCTCGGCCTGCTCGTGCGTGACCTGGCCGAGCACACCGTCGATCAAGCTGAACAACCGGTGCTCGTCACGCGTGTGCCCGACGAGAAGTGCGACGTCCCGGGCGGCGCCGTCAGCCAGCGCCTGCCACGGGGTCGCCGGCAGGACGTCACCGTCGACGACCGGTGCGAACGGGATCGGCCGGTAGATGATCTTCCCCCAGCGCTCCCGCCACTGGACCGTCTTGGCGGAGATCGCATCGCCCACGGCGGGCAGCAAGGCCGGATCCACCGCCGACAGGGCGGCCACCGTGGGCTCCACCCCCAGTTCGGCGGCGAAAGCGGCGGCGATGTCGGCGGCCAGCTCGGCGGAGAAGAACGGCCCCGGCACGCTCTGCGCGACCGCCCGGCAGAACAGCCCGGCGGCACGCGGCATCGCGAGCAGCGCGGCGACCGACCCGCCGCCCGCCGACTCCCCGAAGACCGTGACCCGGTCCGGATCGCCGCCGAACACCCCGATGTTGTCCCGCACCCACCGCAGGGCCGCGACCTGGTCCAGCAGTCCCCGGTTGGCCGGGGCTCCGCCGATCTGCGCGAAACCCTCGATACCGAGACGGTAGTTGAGGGTCACGACCACGACCCCGCTCCCGGCCAGGCGCCCGCCGTCGTATTCCGGGAGGCTGGAGTTGCCCAGGCCGTAACCGCCGCCGCAGATCCACACCATCACCGGGAGCCCTGCCGCCGGATCCGGGCCCGGTGTCCAGACGTTGAGCGTCAGCCAGTCATCGCCGGAGACCTCCTGGGATCCCCCCAGCAAGCCGGACTGCGGAGGCTGCGGGCCGTACGCGACCGCCGGGCGCACACCGTCCCAGCCACGCACCGGCTGGGGCTCGGCGAAACGAAGGGCACCGACCGGCGGCTCGGCGAACGGGATGCCGCGGAAGACCGCCAGGCCCGCCTCCCGGCCGCCGCGCACAACGCCGGCCACCGTGCGAACTTCCGGCTCCGACTCGGACGGCTTGCTGGATGCGATGACGGCCACTTCGCGGTTTCCTCTCCGTTCCGGCTCGGCCGAGCATCCCAACGCGCGCCATCCACGGGCAAACCATTTAGTGCCCGCCTCCCGCCAGATTGAGGCCGACGACACCGGTGATGATGAGGACGATTGAAATGATCTTGATGAGCGACGCGCCTTCGCCGAGGACGATCCCCCCCAGAGTGGCCGTGCCGACAGCGCCGATACCGGTCCAGGCGGCGTAGGCCGCGCCGACGTCGAGGCTCTTGAGGGCGAACGCCAGAAGCCCGAAGCTGACCACGGCGAAGCCGATGCTCGGCAGCGGTTGCGAGAACCCGTCGCTGAGCTTGAGCGAATAGGCCATGGCGACCTCGAACAAACCAGCGGCGACGACCATGAACCAGGCCATGACGGCTCCCTACCTAAGGAAGCGTCGTCTTTACAGGCCGGGTACGGCGCGTCTCGTCCGGACGGATCCCCATCGGACCCGTACCGGCGACAACGGCCACCCGCCCGCCCGAATTCCCGGCCATCCGGTCGTGGTCTGGGTCCCGGCGCGACAACCAGACCGGCCCGTGCGGTCAGGAACGGCTCGTCGCCGAGCGGGCCAGTACGGCCTCCGCGATCGCCAGGTCCTGCCAGGCCATGCCGGAGCCCTTGAAGAGCACCGGCCCGTCGCCCACCGTCGCGGATCCCGTCACCACCGCCCGCATCGGCACCAGCCGGTCCGGGGTGAGCGCCCCTTCGGCGATCGCCAGGACCACGTCGCCGCATTCCCGCAGGGCCGTGGTGACGTCCTCGACGACGACGGTGGCGCGCCAGCAGAGTGCCGCGTCCACCTCCCGGGCGTCCGGCTCGTGCGACCCCACCGCCATCACGACCACCCGGCCGGACAGCGACGCCGAGTCGAAGAGCGGCGTCCGCGCCGTCGTCGCGCACACCACCACGTCCGCCCCCCGCAACGCCTCCGCCACCCCGGCCGAGCCGGCCCGCAGCACCGAGGGCGGCACCCCGCCGGACGTGGGCAGCGCTCCACGGTGCACCGCCTCCGGCGACCGGACCACCACGTCCACGCGGGACAGCTCGGCCACCGCGCCGAGCGCCGCGATATGGCCCGCCCCCTGCGGCCCCGCCCCGAACACCACGACCCGCAGGGGCCGCTCCCCCAGCGACGCACGCACCGCCGCGACCGACACCGCGGGGGTCCGCAGCGCGGTCAGCGCCGTGCCGTCGAGAAACGCCACCGGACGCAGCGTCACACCGTCGTAGAGCACGTAGACGGCATTGATCCGCGGCAGCCCCAGCGCCGCGTTCCCCGGCGCCACCGCGGCGAGCTTCACCCCCGCGTGCGACGCCGACCACGCCGGCATCAGCAGCAACTCCCCCGCGGGCAGCGGCACCGACGCCCGCGCCACCCCGGCGGCCGGATCCAGCCCACCGCGCAGCACCGCCTCGACGACGTCCACTGCGTCCCCCGGCGGCAGAAGCCGGGCGATCTCCCCTGCCTCGATGAACGGGACCACCGCACCGCCACCTCGTCCGTGTATCTCTCATCGCTTACGGCTGGAAGCGCGACGCTACACCTCGGATGACGGACGGTTGAGGCGGATCAAGGTGGCGCCGTACGCCAGAATCCATACGACCCACAGCAGCCAGCCGACGAGGCCCAGCAGCCCCAGGGGGCCCTCGTGGTCGATGATCAGCGGGGTGAGGGTGGCGGAGGCGAACAGGAGGGCGGCCGATACCAGTCCCAGGCCGCCGTGCCATGGCCGGATGAGGCCGGCGCGCAGGCCGGCGACGGACAGGCCGATGAGGGCGAGTGCCAAGAAGGTGCCGTTGAGGGTGAAGAGCGCGTCATGCAGGGCCCAGAGGCCGCCGGTCGCGGAGCTGCCGTCCGCGGACGACAGGGCGAGGCGGGTCGCGGTGACGGCCGCGAAGGTGGCGTTCTGCAGTGCCAGGCCGGCGAATCCGACCAGTGACCATGCTTCGCCCCGGTCGCGCTCGGAGCGCCGCAGCGCGGATACCGCCCCGGCGCCGAACAGCGTGGCCAGCAGCCAGGCGGTGGGGGTGAGCGCCGACGCGACGCCGACGACACCGCTCTGGGTACTGAAGAACGCGTCGACCTCGCCGACGCCGGCGCCGGTGAGCGGCAGGCCCGCGGGCAGCATGATCGCGTTGGCCAGAACGATCGTGACGGCGAAGCCGATGGCGGCGAGACCGGTGATCGAGGTGAAACCGAAGCGGTTTTGACTGAGCATATATTCATTATAAGTAGTGTAAAACCGATATGGGGACCATGAGCGAAGAGAGGGACCGGCGGCGTTACGACTCCTTGCGCCGCGCGGCGCAGGCCCGGGAGACCCGTGGGCAGATCGCCGACGCCGCCCGGCGGCTGTTCGTGGCGCGAGGCTGGGCGGCGACGACCGTGCGGGACGTCGCACGCGAGGCGGGGGTCTCGGTGCCGACGATCTACGCGGCGTACGGGAACAAGGCGGGGCTCACCCGGGCCCTGGCGGACGCGGCCGACCTGTCGGCGGACGTGTCGCGGATGGTGGAGGAACTGGAGTCGGCGACGGCCCCCGATCGGCAGCTCGCGGCGATGGCCGGCTACGACCGGCGGCTGTTCGAGCGTGCGGGCGACGTCATCGCGCTGGTCCGCGAGGCGGCCCGCACCGAGCCCGAGCTGGCGACGGCGTACGGTGACGGCCGCGGACGGGGCGACGAGACCCGCGTGCTGGTCTTCTCGTCCTGGCCGGACGGCGTCCTGCGCCACGGCCTGGACGTACGGACCGCCGTCGACGTCTACGCGGCCATCTGCAACATCGACGTCTACGCCACACTCACCACCGAGCGCGGCTGGTCACCCGACCAGGTCGAGCGGTGGTGGAGCGGAGTCCTGGCCCGCGAACTACTGAGCTGACATCGGCCCCTTCGCCCGCCGGCGCGACGGACGCACCAGCGCACCGATCCGGATGGTCACAGGGAGAGAAGGTAGTCGGCGACCGCCGACGGGTCGTCCGCGTCGGCGGTCAGGGCGATGTATCCGTCCGGGCGGATGAGGATCTGGGTGTCTCGGCCGTACGCGTGTGCCACGTGTCCGGCGTCGTCGACGAGGCCGCCTGGGCCGATCGGGTAGGGCTTGACGATGTCGGTCTTGAGGTCGTCGAACGCGGTGCCCCGGCGTTCACCGAGGCGGAGGAGGGTGAAGTGGGGGCCGCGGAAGAGGTCGAACAGGCGTCCGCGCGTGCCGGTGGAGGGGTCGAGGTAGGGCGCGTCTGGTGCCCGGTCGCCTGGTCGGGCTTCGCCGGGGCGGGTCGCGGTGTCGCGGGACAGGCGGCTCCATGGGTAGCCGAGCTGGAGCTGGGTGAGTTCAGGTGAGGCCACGGCGTCCACGCCGCCGCCGGACTGCTTGATCGCGGTGAGGACGGCGTCGAGCCGTTCCGAGGTGATGTCGAGTAGCCGGCTCGCGATCGGCAGCCGTTCCTCGTCGTAGGTGTCGAGCAGGCCCGGCGTGGCTTCGCCGGCCAGCACGAGGCCGAGTTTCCAGCCGAGGTTGTAGGCGTCCTGGATGCCGGTGTTCATGCCGAGGCCACCGGCGATGGGGTGCACGTGCGCGGCGTCCCCGGCGAGGAACACCCGGTCCACGCGGAGCCGGTCGACCATCCGGACGTTGACGCGATAGCTAGAGCTCCAGGTCAGGTTGTGCAGTCGCACACCGGCGACTCCGGCGACGCGGTCGAAGGTCCGCTGAAACGTCGCCAGCGTCGGCTCCAGCGGTGTTCCGTCCGGGCCGAGCTCGTGCGATGCCTGGACCTGAAACGCGGTCGTGCCGGGTAGCGGGCAGAGCATGATCGCGCCGTCGCCGGCGAACCATTGGTGCCAGGCGTCGCGGCCGAGCCCGTCGACCTCGACATCGCCGACCGCCATGAGCTGGATGTCCGGCGTCTCACCGTGCAGACGCAGGCCGAGCGCCTTGCGGACGGTACTGCGGCCACCGTCACAGCCGACCAGGTACCGCGCGTGGATCCGCGTTCCTCCCACGGTCGCGGTCACACCGCCCGCGTCCTGGCCGAGATCCCGCAGCTCGGCACCGAGCTCGACCGCGACGCCGAAATCGGCGAGCCGCTCGCGCAGCGTCCGCTCCACCCGCCACTGCGGGATCAACAGACCGGTCGGGTGGGGGATGTCCGGCGTCACCACCCGATCGGCTTCGGGATCGATCTCGGCGACGACCTCCGCCCCACGGTACTTGCGATGCGGCAGGTGCGTGGTCCCGACCTCCATCAGCCTGCCGACCACCCCGAGGTCGTCGAGCACCTCCAGGCTGCGTGGACTGAGTCCCTTGCCGCGCGACCCCTGGGGAAACTCGGAAACCCGATCGACGACGCGTACCGCGACACCACGCCGGGCCAGGTCACACGCGAGCGTGAGTCCGGTCGGCCCGGCCCCCACCACAAGAACATCAGTCATACCAGGCATCCAATCGTTACCGGGTTAAAAAAGCAACCTGGTAACAGATGTTACCCTGTCCACATGGTTGAACCGGCTGGGCTACGGGCCCGCAAGAAGGCCCGCACCCGCGACGCCATCGCCGACGCGGCCATCACGCTGTTCCTCGCCCACGGCTTCGACCAGGTATCGGTCGCCGACATCGCCGCCGCCGCCGAGGTCTCCAAGCCGACCCTGTTCAGATACTTCGCCACAAAAGAGGACCTGGTCCTGCACCGAATCGCCGACCACCACGGCGAGGCCGCCCGGGTGGTACGCGACCGCCCCCCCGGAATCTCCCCCCTGACCGCCCTGCACCGGCACTTCCGCACCGGCCTCGACCACCGCGACCCCGTCACAGGCCTGAACGACCACCCCGTGGTCCTGACCTTCCACCGCCTGGTCTTCACCACCCCAAGCCTGGCCGGCCGCGTCACCCAGTACGCCCTCGAAAACGAGGAAGCCCTGGCCACCGCCCTCGGCGACGACATCACCGCCCGACTCCAGGCAGCCCAAGTGATCGCGATCCAACGAGTACTCGCCCGAACCACCTGGCAAAAACTCATGAACGGCCAAACCGCCGACGCCGTCTACCCCGAAGCCGTCGCGGACGCCGACCACGCATTCGCCCTACTCCAGACCGGAACCCGCGACGCGACCGAAGCCGGTTCGTAGTCCAGGAAGTCGACGCTGTGGCAGGGAACATCAGGCGACGCCTCGAAGCCGATCATCCCTGCCGACCAACCCTTGGCGGACGAAGTGGTCGGCACTCGCGAGGTCCGTCGTGAAGCCGACACCCAGGATGTACAACGTGATGCGTCGTCTCATGTCGGCTTGCGCCGCCTCGATCAGACTGAAGTCCTATCCGCACCGTGGAACCCACCCTCGCCATGAGCCCGGCAGGCTCGGGGGTGCGGGGGTGTCCCCCGCATAGACACAGCCCTTGCGGCTTTCGCGCGGAGCGCGTCCTTCGCAAGGACCTTTTCCACGTCGCGGCGGATGGCGCGGGTTTCCCACCATAAGGCGGCGCCGGGTTCGCCGTACCACGTATCGCTGTTGCGGCGCCGGAATCCATGGCAGCGAGGTGGGCGTGAGGACGAGGCGGTGCGGGCCGGATGTGGGGGCCACGCTCGGGGGTGGTCAGGGGTGGGTTTGGAGGATGGCTACTGAGTTGGGGGGGAGGGTGAGGGTGGTTTTGGTCAGGTGGGGCCAGCCCGGCGGCGTCCC